>CALWYN010000206.1 GCA_944385755.1 uncultured Oscillospiraceae bacterium | reverse complement strand
ACCGTAGAGCACCATGGACACGCCGCCCATGGTGGCGGTGGGCATGCAGGAGATGAGAGCGGCAAATTTGGGGCTGAAGGACAGCACCACCGCCAGCACCGCCGCGATGCGTATCACGCGGGGGTCATACACCCTGCTGAGGGCGAGCACGCCGGTGTTCTCGCCGTAGGTGGTGTTGGCGGGCGCGCCGAAGAGCGCGGCGAGGCTGGTGGCGAGGCCGTCGCCCAGAAGGGTGCGGTGCAGGCCCGGATCCTCTATATAGTTGCGCTCACATGTGGAGGATATCGCGCACATGTCTCCGATATGCTCGACCACGGTGGCCAGGGATATCGGCACTATGGTGATTGCCGCGGTGAGCAGAAGCCCGGCGTCCACGCTGCCGTCGAAGATGCTGAATACCGTCTCGCTCCAGACGACGGGGAAGCCTATCCACGGCGCCTCGCGCACGGCGGTGAAGTCCACCTGGCCTGCCGCCGCCCCCACGGCGTAGCTGACTATGACCCCGAGCAGGATGGGTATTATTTTCACCATTCCCCGGCCCCAGATATTGCAGACTATGACCACCGCGATTGCCACGAGGGCCACGGGCCAGCTGGCCTGGCAGTTGTTCACGGCGCTCGAGGAGAGCGAGAGGCCGATGGATATTATGATTGGCCCCGTCACGATCGGCGGGAAGAAGCGCATGACGCGCCTGACGCCGAAGGCCTTGAAGGCCGCGGCGAGCACCAGGTACACCAATCCCGCGCAGGCCACGCCGAAGCAGGCGTAGGGCAGCAGCTCGGTGTTGGGCACCGTCAAATTTCCCGCGGCGTCCGGCAGCATGGGCGCCACGGCCGCGTAACCGCCTATGAAGGCGAAGCTGGAGCCCAGGAAGGCGGGCACCTTGCCCTTGGCCAGCAGGTGGAAGAGCAGCGTCCCCAGCCCCGCGAAGAGCAGCGTCACGCTGACGGACAGGCCCGTCAGCGTGGGCACGAGCACCGTCGCCCCAAACATGGCGAACATGTGCTGCACGCCGAGCACAAACATCCTCGGCGCGCCCAGGGCCCTGGCGTCATATATCGCCTGCGTGCCTATCGCGCCCTTTTCCGGGTTTTTTTGTTTTTTCATCTCAATTTCCCTCTCTCTGTAGTGAATTAATTGAGTATTGCCTATTCGATTATATATACGCCGGTATCGCCGTCGTACTCCGGCAGGCGCACTTCAACCGTCTCGGCGCGCGAGGTGGGGATGCTCTTGCCCACGAAGTCCGGCCTTATCGGCAGCTCGCGGTGCCCCCGGTCTATCAGCACCGCCAGGCGTATTGCCCTCGGCCTGCCGCAGTCGAGCACGGCGTCTATGGCCGAGCGCGCCGTCCGGCCGGTGTATATCACGTCGTCCACGAGCACGACCACCCTGTCCTCCACGCCGAAGGGCAGCGGCGCGGCGCGCAGCACCGGGTTCTCCGCCACCCGCTGCAGGTCGTCGCGGTAAAAGGAGATGTCCACGCTCCCACAGGGCGGCTCCACGCCCTCTATGCGGGCGATATTCTCCGCTATCCGCCTCGCCAGCGGCTCCCCCCGGCGCTTTATGCCCACCAGGCACAGGCCCTCGGCCCCGCGGTTTTTCTCCGTTATCTCGTGGGACAGCCGCATGAGCGCGCGGTCCATCGCCGCCCCGTCCATTATCCTGGCCTTTACGCGCAAAAAAATCCCGCCTTCCGGCGGGCGCGGCAGAGCCGGGGCGCCACGCGCCCCGAAAAAGCTGCCTTGCCGGCGTCTCCGCACCCGCTTAAAAGAGCTTTTTGCTTATTATACTACCTCTTTGACCTGAAAGCCACGCCCAAAGCGTTCAAATAATATTTACTTCTCTCTAATATCCCTTTAATTTTACCGCGCTATCATCTGTATACAGAAAGGGAGGCCGAGCACCTCTCTCCGGCCCCCTCCTCCGCCCGCAGACCCCCGGCGGGCGGAGGGTTCGGGCCCTGCAGCGTGTTGATATTTAATTAACTTTTGATTTTAATGTAACTTTAATAAACACAAGTTACACTTGGGACATCACCAGGAAGGAGCCGATTATAAAATGACTGAGAACCTTATTCTGAATATAAGCCCCATGCAGGCCCGCCGCCTCGCCCTGGCCGAGGCCGGGGTCAGCTCCGCGGCCTTCACCTCCCAGCGCCTTGAGCGCAGCGGAGCCGGCGCGCTCTACGAGCTCGAATACGAGACCGGCGAGATGCGCTACACCTGCTATATCGACGCCGGCAGCGGCGAATGCCTGGGCTTCGACTTTGCGCCCATACCCGTGGGGGAATATCCCAGCTATTATGAGCTCCCGGTATCAGTTCCGGCGATTGCCTGAGGCCCCGGCGTATAGGCAGCGTGACGCCATATAATGAAGCCGCGGGCGCGCTCCCCATGCGCCCGCTGCTTTTTGTGTTCCCGGCGCGCGGCGGTTGCGTTATCCGCCCGGCTCTGTTATAATTTTTAAAAAACCGGGAGTGGTGTAATGAGCAAGCTGCTTGCGCTGTCTTTCCTGTTCTTCATGGGCTCGATTACCGGCTGGGTGATAGAGCTCTTTTTCCGGCGCTTTTTCTCCTCGGCCAATCCGGAGCGCAAATGGATAAACCCCGGGTTCTGCACGGGGCCGTATGTGCCGCTGTACGGGCTCGGCCTCTGCGCCATGTACCTCATAGTCTCGCTCGAGAGGTACAGCACGCTCGGGAGCGTGTTCTGGACGCGCGCGCTGCTCTTCGCGGCGGGCGCCGTGGCCATGACGGTAATTGAGTATATAGCCGGCATATTGAGCCTCAAGGTGCTCAAGGTGCGCCTCTGGGACTACAGCGGGCAGTGGGGCAACATACAGGGGATAATCTGCCCCAAGTTCTCGCTGGCGTGGGCCGCGCTCGTGGCCGTCTACTACTTCGCCATCCACCCCTATATTCTCGACTCCATCGACTGGCTGTCGAGGAATTTGGCGTTTTCGTTCGTTATAGGCTTCTTTTACGGCGTCTTCGTGCTGGACGTCATCCACTCGGCGCAGCTCGTCGCGAAGCTCAGGCGATACGCCGAGGAGAACGGCGTCATCGTGAAGTACGAGCGGCTCAAGGCCCACATCCGCGCCGAGCGCGACCGCGCGCACGAGCGCGCGCAGTTCTTCCGGCCCTTTGCCTCCCGCGGCGACATAACCGAGCATCTGCGCGAGATGCGCGAGGAGCTCGAGGAGCGGCGCAGGCGCAAGGGCTGACAGGAGGCGTCGCCCGCGCTTTTGCGCGGGCGACGCTCAAATTCACTCTGTTTTGAAGTCGTATTTACAAAGCGGGCACCTGTGGTAGTCGAAATCTATCATATTTCCGCAGCGCGGGCACTTCTTCTGCGGCAGGCCGCCGCCCTCAAACGGCTCGTCCGGAGTGAACAGCTCCACCTTGCCGCAGTTGGGGCAGGCATAGACGTCCAGCTCCATTGCCCCCGCCACGAGGTTGGGCAAGTCCCCCAGCAGCCAGCCCGTGCGGCCCAGCTGGAACTCCTCCCGCCTGATGAACGACATGTCCCCCGAGCAGCGCAGGCACTTCAGTTCGCGCATATCACCGCCTCCCGCTCCATTTTAACATACTCCGCCCTCCCCGGCAAGGCGCGCGAAAAGTTTTGATTGCCAAGTCCACTTATGGATGATAAGATTGCCTCAGAGACTACGGAGGTATATAAAATGAGTGGTTTTTCGCGCGAATACCTCGAACTGCTGGCGGAAAAATACCCCAATGAGCCCGCGGTGAGTTCGGAGCTGGTCAAGCTGAACGCAGTACTCGCCCTGCCCAAGGGCACCGAGCACTTCATAAGCGATTTGCACGGCGAGTACGCCGCCGTGCGGCACATACTCAACAACTGCTCCGGCGTCATACTCGAAAAGGTCCGCCGCCTATTTGAGGGCTCGCTCGGGGAGGACCGCTGCCACGCGCTCTGTTCGGTCATCTACTATCCCCGCGAGGCGCTGGCCGCCCTCAGGGAGCGCGGGGAGCTCTCCGGCGCGCGGCTCCGTGAGACGCTCGAGAGCCTGCGCACCCTGGCCGAGACGCTCTCCGGCAAGTACACCCGCAGCTATGTCCGCAGGCAGATGCCGGGGGACTGGGCCTTCGTCCTCGACGAACTGCTGCACCTCCAGCGGGACGAGGACGCAAACCAGCTGAGATATCACGACGCCATCGTGCGCTCCATCATAGACAGCGGCTCGGCCGAGGATGTCATAGCGGCGCTGGCCGTGCTCATAAAGCGCCTGGCGGTGGACAGGCTGCACGTGGTGGGTGACATCTTCGACCGAGGCCCCGAGCCGGCGCGCATAATAGACCTGCTGATGGAGCGCGGCGGCCTGGACATACAGTGGGGCAACCACGACATCCTCTGGCTGGGCGCGGCGGCGGGCAGCGGCGCCTGCATCTTCACCGTGCTGAGAATAACGATGGAATACGGCAACGAGAACACGCTGGAGCGGCGCTACGGCGTGTCCCTCCGTCCGCTGGTGGACTTCGCCGGGACCGTATACGGCTCGCGGGACAAGTCCACGGTGGTACACGCTCTCTCCGTCCTGGGCTTCAAGCTGGAGGGCCAGGTTATCATGCGCCATCCCGGCTACGAGATGGACGACAGGCTGATGCTCAACAGGGTGGATTTCACGGCCGGCACGGTCAGGCTCGACAGCGGCACCTACCCTCTCAGGCGGCTGGACTTCCCCACCGTCGACCCCGACGACCCCTACCGGCTCACCGCGGCCGAGAGCGCGCTGGTGGAGGAATATATCTCCGCCTTCCGGGAGAGCCAGCCGCTCAGACGGCATCTGGACTTCATATATCAGAAGGGCAGCACATATCTGTGCTGCAACGGCAACCTCCTCTACCACGGCTGCATACCCATGACCCCCGGCGGCCAGTTCGCCAGAGTGCGCCACGGCGGCAAATGGTACTCGGTCAAGGCCCTGATGGACTATGCCGACGCCGTCGTCAAATCCGCCTGGGTCCTCCGGGACGAGGGCGCGCTGGACATGATGTGGTACCTGTGGTGCGGGCGCAACAGCCCCTTCTCCGGCCGGGAATTCCACACTTTCGGGCGCGCGGTGGTGGAGGACAAGAGCACCTGGGCCGAGCCGCGCAATCCGTACTTCGACCTCTGGGAGAGCGAGGAGGCCGTGTCGCTCATACTGGAGGAGTTCGGCCTTGACCCCCGGACCGGCCACATCATCAACGGGCACACGCCGGTCAGGGCAAAGAAGGGCGAGAGCCCCATAAAGGCCGGCGGCCGGCTGTTCATAATTGACGGCGGCTTCTGCAAGGCCTATCAGGCCACCACCGGGCTCGCGGGCTACACGCTCATATACAACTCCCACGGAATAAGGCTCAAGAGCCACAGGCCCTTCGAGGGCGTGGCAAAGGTCCTGAGCGAAAACGCGGACATGGAGAGCGACAGCGTCGTGGTGGAGAGTTTTCCGCGCCGGCGCTATATCGCGGACACCGACGAGGGGGTACAGCTCCGCCGCCGGATAGAGGCGCTGAGGGAACTTTTGGCCCTATACAGGAGCGGCGAGCTGCAGCAGAGATAAAAATTCAATAAGGGTATTGACTTCACCGCCGCCATGTGCTATTATAATAGGGCTCTCAATATCGCGGGGTGGAGCAGTCCGGTAGCTCGTCGGGCTCATAACCCGAAGGTCGATGGGTTCAAATCCCTCCCCCGCAACCACAAAAACCTAGTGATTTCAAGGCTTTGCGGCCTTAGTCACTAGGTTCTTTTTATTTCCAGTTGAGGGCGCAGCGGGACTTTAGCGGGACTAGGCGGTCATTTGCTTTGGCTTGCCCGCGCCGTGTCCGGTGTAAAATCAAGCACAGAAGTCTTTTTTGTGTGAAGGTAAATACATTGACAGGTGTGCAAAGCTCAAGCCCGGATTGCTCCGGGCTGTTTGCTTATGCCTGCTTCTGGTATAGAAGCTCGTCTATCTTGTCGCTTGCCTCTGCGTCGGACTTAGCCAACAGGTGAGAGTATATGTCAAGCGTGGTGCTCACCTTCTTATGTCCTAAACGCTTGGATACCGTGAGTATATCAACGTGCTCGGCTATGAGTATGCTGGCCTGTGTGTGCCGGAAGGCGTGCGGGTGAATATGGGGCAGGCCGTGGCGCTTTGAGAATTTGTCCAGCCAGTCCGTGGGGCTGTCGGGGTGCATCGGCCCGCCGCCCTCTGCTGTCATTACATAGAGCGGGGCGGGGATGTTCAGCTTTGAGAAGTGTTCCATCTGTTCAAGCCGCCATTCCCACAGCATTGACATTATTGCGGGGGACACAGTTACATAGCGACTTTCCTCTGTTTTTAGTGTGGTGCTTATAGCGCCCGTCTCCGGCGTGTACACGCGGTTCTCGGACAGGTAAAGGCGATTGTTCTTCCAGTCAACGCATGACCAGCGCAGGCCCATTATCTCGCCGCGCCTTGCGCCGGTTGAAATCATTAGCTGCACGCAAACTTGCCACTTCAAAGGCTCGGTTTGGAGGGCTTCAAGTATGGCTTCAAGGTCTGCAATTTCAAACGCCTGCATCTCGTGCTTCGGCACTTTGGGCGGCGTGGCGCGTTCGGCTAAGTTGTAGAGCACCAGGCCCTCTTTCATCGCCTGTCTGAGTATAGTGCTTATGAGCCGGTGGTGTTCAACTATGGTCTTTGCCGACAGTGTGTCATTCGAGCGCACAACCTTGAAGTAGTCTTTGAAGCTGCCGCCCATTGCCTCCGCTATCTTTGTCGCCGTCTCAACGCTGAATGTGCCGCCGCTCGCGGCTGTGGAAACTGAGGCCGGTGAAACATGAGCCTTTGCCGCGAGCTTGGCGCGTGACAATTTGTTGCGAGTGAGCCACGCGGCTATGTTCGTGCTTGCAACCGCCCGCTCGCAGTCCCGGCGCTGTCCGGGTTCTGCGAGCTTGGCATAAAAGCGGTTGAGATGTTCAGCGCGCAGGTCAGTCAGCTTGATGGGGCCTAGTTCCGGGATGATGCGGCTGAGTATGTCTCTGTAGCGCGATATGGTCTTGGCTTTGGCTCCGTTGCGCTGCTTCAGGTCAATGACATAGTTGGCGTACTTCTCAAACGTCGGCTTTTCAATGGACACCTGTCCGTTCCTGCAAGCCTCTTCAAACAGCGTGGCCTGCCGTTCAAGCTCTTTCTTGACTTGGCGCGGGGTCATGCCCGGCGCGGGCTTCCACGTCAGTTGGTAGTCTTTCAATCGCTTTCCCGAGGCGTCGCGGCCCCGGAATACGCGAATCTGATAGCTTATGATGTTGCCGTCCTTGTCGCGGCGCTCAGATATGTTTGCCATACTCTTTGGCCTCCAGCTCAATAAGCAACCTGATAGCCTCTATGCGGTCAGCCGGGGCGCTGTCAGGGTCATCGCGGATTTGCCGCAGCACGGTCAGGTTTGCCTGCCTGTCCACTTGCCGGGCTTGGATGTATGCAGTGCGGTCAGACATTGGTATAGCCGCCTCTTTTGCGCCCTAATAGGTAGGCCAACATACACCAACAGCTAATCACCTCAGCGCAGTTCTGTACCTCCGGCTTCATAAATGAGGTCATCGCGCCTGCATCGGCAAAGGTCGATTTTATCACATCTGCTACAGGGATAGGCGGCGCACCGATGTATCCGCTATCGTATTGTTGGTTCATAAGCTCTACCGCCATTGACAAGAGTTCCTTGTCTTTATAGTCAATTGTTTTGCATGATATGTACTCCTGTATCTCTACAAACGTCTCCGCGGACATAGGAAAACGAATCTTGTCTTTAACGTCCATAATGCTTCTCATTTGTGTTGCCTCCTTTACTCCGCTTGGAGTCCACATTCAATGGAGTCAATTTCATCAATCATTTCTTTCAAAGCATCTTTTATGTACGACCAGACTAAAAAGAGAGTGTTCGCATATCTTGGCAAGCGGTCTGAAAAGTAGCCATCGAGGCCCGTTTTATTAACAAATTCAGCATCTGATTCTATTGCGTCGTGCAGTATATATGCCACATCCAGCGCCCATGTTATTTTACCATCGGCTTCATTGACGGCATCTATGACCTTGTTCTTGGCGACGGATTCTTTTTCAACGGTTGTGCTCATTTTTTCCTCCTTGTTTTTTCTCTCGGAGGCCAGTATAATAGATTTACTGGTCCCTATTGTGGTGGGTAGGTACTGCCTCTTGCAACGTGCCGGTCAAGCTGAGATGCAAGGGGCATTTTATTTTTACAGCTTGCTATCGCTTACTGTGATTGATTATATTATACTCATAATGAGTATAATTGTCAACGACAACTTAAGTTATCTCCACGCAAAGGAGCGTGACGCCTTGAGCGCCGCCAAACGAATCAAGATGTTGTTAATAGAGCGAGACAAAAGCGTCAAGGACATCGCTGCCGTACTTGGGATAGCTCCGCAATCAGTGAGTAACAAGCTATATCGTGACAGTTTTACCTTTGATGAAGTTGTGAAGATATGCGACTTCCTTGACGCCGATGTGCAGATTGTCACCCGTGACACGCACAAGACATTTTAATCAGGCCGGGAAAAACCTCCCGGCCCATTTTCACGCTTGACATATAATTAGAATATAATTATAATATAACTATGGAAACGATAAGGTTTGAATGGGACGAAAACAAGAATACTATAAACAAGCGCAAGCACAGGATATCGTTTGAGGAAGCTCAGACGGTTTTCTACGACGCCGAGGCGCTTGTGATTCCGGATCCCGAGCACTCGCAGGACGA
>CALWYN010000205.1 GCA_944385755.1 uncultured Oscillospiraceae bacterium | reverse complement strand
CCCTTCCCCAGCTATATGTACACCATCTTCCTTCCCGAGGTCGCGGTCGACACCGAGACCGGCAAGGTCAGGGCTGAGAAGTTCACGGCTGTGGCGGACTGCGGCACGACACTCAACAAGCTCGCCGTCGACGGCAACTTCTACGGCGGCCTCGTCCAGGGCATCGGCCTCGCGCTGACCGAGGACTTCGAGGACCTCAAGAAGCACACCTCTCTCCTCAAATGCGGCATCCCGTACCCGAACGACGCGCCGGACGACATCGAGCTCGTCTATCAGGAGAACCATCCGCGCCCGAACGGCCCCTACGGCGCCTCCGGCTGCGGCGAGGCCCCGCTGGACGCCCCTCACCCGGCGATTCTGAACGCCATCTTCAACGCCACCGGCGCGCGGATAACCCGCGTCCCCGCTCTGCCCGAGGTAGTGCTCGAGGCGCTGAAAAAGGTCAACGCATAAACCTTTAAAATCCGCATAGGACATGTTACAATGGGGAAGGCAAATGCCTTCCCCATTTGTAAAAACGGAGGTACGGCCCATGAAGCGCATTATACCGTTGATACTGGCACTGCTCGTCCTCTCAGCCTGCGGCGCGGGCGCGGCGGAGCCCACGCCCGCGGATACGTCCGGTTCCACAAGCCCTTCGGACATCTCCACGCAGAATACTCTTCCGCCGGTTGAACCCGGAGAGAGTTATTACGCGCGCTGGGCAAGATCCGCCCTTGAGGACCTGAGGGAAAACGAGTTCTGGGACGACGAGTACAGAATACGCGAGACCGTGACAATGTACATCGACCTGTGGTACGACCGGCAGTATGAGCTCGAGTGTACAAATTACAGTGTTTTCGACGATTTCTTCGACGCGGAGTCCGAGGGATACGCCGATCTCGTCTACCACTCCACCGAGGCCCGCTATCTCGGCCTCATGCATCTCACATCTGACTTCGGCCCTGTTGTCTGGCACAATTACGATCTGACATTCGACGAGCTGGAGGTGGACGGGGACACGGCGCGGGCCGCCGTGCGGAGCCATGCCAGGGAGATGGAGGAGAACTATTCCGGCATGTTCAGCGGCATGTCCTTCTTCTGGATAGACCTGCGCCGCGTGGACGGCGTCTGGCTCATGACTGACATATCCCCCAACAGCATATATGGCGACGAGCGGCACGGCACCTACGAGGACCTGCTGGACAGCATTGCGGAGCTGGAGGCCGAACTGGGCAGCGAAGAATAAAGTGAGGTGCAGCACATGAAACGAATCATTCCGCACATCATGGCCCTCCTGCTCCTCGCCGCCTGCGGTACCCCGGCGGCGGAGGTGACAACGATCGATCAGCCGACGGCGACGGCGTCGCCTGTGCCGGTGCCGGAAATATCTCCGCAGCTGTCGCCATCGAGAGAGCCGTGGCCGGAATTCGTAGCGGGGCCGGCAGAGGGCGGATACACTTTCCGCAGCGAGGCTCTGGGCTTTTCTTTCACCGTCCCGGCGGAGGTGTCCCACAAGGTCGCCGTGCGTGAGGGCGTGAAGTACTGGGACCCGGACGGGCCGAGCTTCACCCTCTATTATGTGCCTGAAGGTGTTTTATTTCCCATTACTATGTTCTATTTCGTAGTGGAATCGCCGCGTGCTGATTATTTCCGCCCCGGGAGCTGGTACTATGAGGCCACGACACCCACAACTATTAGAGCGATGAGCGAACACAGCGCGTACATCACACAATCACAGATGGGCGGCTCAGAGATAGAGCCGAAGAACCCGCGGTTCGACGACTATTTAGAAACCAGCGGCATAGTCGGTCGAGCGATAAGTGACGGCATAGTTGTGGACGAGCCGTCATCTATCCCCAAACTTGACACCGCCGCGCTGCCCGTCAAAGCGGGCGAGCTTACGGCCAAAGGCGATGCGACTATGACGCGCGCCGAGGCGGCGCAGCTGGCTCTTGACCTGCTCACGGCAGAGAACAAGGATGAGGCGCACCCGCTCGATTACGCCGATGTGGCCGCGGGCAGCGAATACGCGCACGCCATAGCGTATTTGGACAGCTATGGCCTTATGACGCGCTACTCAAGAGAGGGAGAAGACTTGGACGGTAATTTATTCCGACCGAATGAGCTGATAACCCGCGCGGAGTTTGCCATGCTGCTGCACAGGCTGTCATTTCAGACATTTCCGAGTGTATATGGAGACATCCTTGAAAATATAGGCTACGAAGTCTGGTATTCGCCGTACGCGGACTACGCATGGCGTTGCGGCTGGCTGGAGCTCGATGAGAGCGGCAGCATCCGCCCTGACGAGCCTATAACCGCCGCCGAGGCCGCGCACGCGCTGTCCGTCGTGGCCGAGATAGGCTACCCCACGCCGGGGGTGGACTTTTAAAGAGAGGAGAGGGACAAATACATGAAACGTCTGACTCCGATTGCGTTCATGCTTTTGATGTTCCTCCTCGCCTCCCGCACCGCGCCGGCGGCGAAGCCGACGCCCTCGCCGACGCCGCTTCCCGCCTCGCCGGGGGATTTAATTACACCTGGGCCCACGCCCGTGCCGGTCGCGACCGTCTCCCCGGAGGAGGCATCGAGCCGCGCTGTGCCGGAGACGATGACGCTGCCCGATGCGGGCTTTGAGCCAGAATCGTACTGGCTCGCCGAGCCCTTCGGCGACGGCGGCCAGGCGCTGCTGCTCATGTCCGGCGACGGGCGCTTCAAGTGCTGGTACAACTACCGGTCTGAGTACCCCAACACAGGCTGGGAGGATATCGTGGGCGACAGCTTCACGGAAACCGAGGCCGAGGCTAGCATCGACGGCAGCACGCTCACGCTCGTGTACGCCGAGATCCCCGACAACCCTCGGCCAGAACGTTTTGCGGCCATAACACGCGCCGAGGCGCTGCGTGCGCACCGCGACATGCCCTATAACGACGAGCTAAGCCTGCCCGTACCCGTGCGCGTCGAGCGCAGCGAGTGGGAGGCGACTCCGGGCGTGACGCCGGTCTCATACTCCGAGGGCGGCGTGAGCGGCGCGGTGTACGAGTACATGGGCGCGACGGTCTATTTCGATGCCATGAGCGGCGCGCCGCTCTATTTCAGCGGCTTTACCACCGAGTCAGTCGCTTTCCCCTTTAAGGTGCGCGGCGTCGGCATCGGCATCAGCGGCGAGGACGTGCTTGCGAGCTTTCCGTCAAACGTGCTCACGCTAGCGGACGCGGGGGAATGCCATACTTTCTACGGAGGGGTTATCGGCTTCCTGGGGTCATGGAACGCCACGGACAAAAACAGGGGAGGCGCAGATATCATGGTCAGTGACAGCCGGACGATAACGCATTTTATCCTCGACGAAGACGGCATAGTATACAAGATAGAATTCTGGAACTCCGTAGACTGATTTTCTCGCCGGAAGGAGGGCTATTATGGACTTCACCGAACGTTCTACACGCGTATACCGAACCAAGCAGCTCTACACCAAGGAGGAGCTGGAGCTGCGCGAGAGCCGCTGCGTCCATGAACAGCCGGCATTCTGTGCCGCCGTGTGCCCTCTGAAGCTGGACGCGCGGGAGTTTGCCCGGCTGTGCTCCGAGGGCGACTTCGCATCGGCCCGCGCGATGCTCGAGCGGATAACCCCCTTTCCGCTGATCCTCGCCTGCGGCTGCGAGGCGCCCTGCGCCTCCGCCTGCCGGCTCGGCGAGCTGCCGGGCGGCGAGGGGCTGGATTTTCCCGCCCTGGAGCGCGCCGCGATGCGCCTAGGCGCGCCCCGCAGCGGCCGCGGGCTGCTCAAATTCAGGAAGAAAAAGAGCGCCGCCGTGTTCGGCGCGGAGCTCTTCACTCTGGCCGCCGCGGCGGAGCTCGCCCGAAAGAGCTACCCCACCACCTTTTTCGTCGCGGAATCCTGCGCGGAGGAGCTCATCTCCCGGTGCGCGCCGTTCCTGCCGGAGGCCGATGTCCTGGCCGAGGCGGAGAGGCTGTGCGGCATGGACATGGATGTGCGCTATTCCTGTGACCTGTCCCCGGAGCTGTTCGCCTCCCTGAGCGGAAATTACGACCTGCTCTGCGTCTCCAGGGACTTTCTGCTCGAACTTGACGCCTCCGCCGAGCCCGACCCTGTCACCCTGCTGTGTCCCTCCCCCGGCGTGCTCTCGCGCCCCTCGGGAGAGCGCGGGGTGCTCGGCGCGCTATATGACGCCCGGCGCGCCGGCGTCTCCGCCGACCGGATGGCCCAGGGGATGGACCCGGCCACCCTGCGCGGGGAAGAGGGCCCGGTGGTGAGCCGCCTCCACACCGACCTCTCCTCCGCTGTCCCCAGCCGCCGCACCGGCGAGCCCCGGGGCGGCTACGACTCCGCCGCGGCGAGGGCCGAGGCCTCCCGCTGCATACAGTGCGAGTGCGTCGAGTGCCTCAGGGGCTGCGCGTATCTCCGCCATTACGGCAAGTTTCCCCGCATACTCACGCGGGAGATATACAATAACGCGGGGATTATAATGGGCGACCATATGATGAACAAGGCGCTGAATTCCTGCGCCCTCTGCGGGCAGTGCAGCGTCGTATGCCCCAACGGCTACGACATGGCCGAGATCTGCCTCTCCGCGCGCGAGAACATGGTCGCCACCGGCAAAATGAGCCTCGCGGTCCATGAGTTTGCCCTTTACGACCAGATTTTCTCCAACACCGAGGGCTTTCTCGCCCGCCCGCAGCCCGGCCATGACAGGTGCAGATACCTGTTCTTCCCCGGCTGCCAGGCCGCGGCCATAGCCCCGGAGGTGGTGGCCAGGGCCTATTCCGACCTCTGTGCCCGTCTGGAGGGCGGCGTCGCCATCATGCTCGGCTGCTGCGGGGCAATATCCCGCTGGGCGGGCCGGACCGAGCTCAGTGCAGAGACGGACTCCCAGCTCCGCTCCGCCCTGGACGAGCTGGGCAACCCGGAGATTATCGCCGCCTGCCCCACCTGCGCCGTCACGCTCGGCGGCCTCTCCCCCGGGGGCGTGCGCGGCATATGGGACGTGCTTCTCGAGCTCGGGCTGCCCGCCTCCGCCTCCCACGCCGGGGCCTCCGCCTCACTTCACGACGCCTGCGGCGCCCGCGGCGACGCGCGCACCCAGGGCGCGGTGCGCGAGATCGTCCGGCGCCTCGGCTTCGAGCTCACTGAGAACGGGTGGAGCGGAGACCGCGCCCCCTGCTGCGGCTATGGCGGCCTCGTCTCCTACGCCAATCCGGAGGTGGCCTCTGAGCTGGCCCGCTCCTGCCTGGACGGTCCGCCGGACCGCCCGCAAATAACCTACTGCATGGCCTGCCGCGACCGCCTGGCGCGTGAGGGAGCGCAGAGCGTGCACATCCTGGAACTAGTGTACGGCGTCCAGGCCGCCCAAACTCCGGGAATCAGCGAAAAACGCCGGAACCGCCTGCTTCTCAAGCAGACGCTCCTGCGCGACATATGGGGTGAAGACTTGAAAAACGAACCTCTTGGGTTCCGCCTCGACATAACCGGTGAGGCCCGCGCGCTCATGGAACAGCGCATGATACTGGACACGGACGTGGCCGCCGTCATGAGGGCCTACCGCGAGAGCGGGGAGGCCGTCCTCGACGCCGACAGCGGCCTGCTCTCCGCGCGGCTGCGCCTAGGCAACGTCACCTTCTGGGTGAAGTTCACCGAGGACAGCGAGGGCTACACCGTCCACCGCGTTTACAGCCACCGCATGACCGTAGAGACGAGGTGAAAACATGCCTGATGACAAAAATTACTATGAGATAGACCCCCAGGGCAAGCTCAGCTGCCGCAAGTGCGGCGTGCCCCTGGTCAAGGGCGACGCCGTGTTTGGCTATCTCGACAATGCCTTCCCCGTCCAGCTCCCGGTCTGTCCTAAATGCGGCTTCGTCTATGTCCCAGAGGAGCTCGCCATGGGCAAGGTGCTCAGCGTGGAAAAGGTGCTGGAGGACAAATAGAGCCCCGGCGGCATACTGGGGGGCTTTCTTTTGTCTTGTCAAAAGAAAGCCCCCCAGCCCCCGAAAGAAAAACCGCTTTAGCAGTGGTCGCAACGTGTAAACGCGCGTCACCAAGCGGATGTTACTCTCGGCGTTGCCATCCCTGGAAAAGATACGCAGTTACCATCGCCGACCGCGGTTTGAGCCGCTTTGCGGCTCGCCGCTGGCGTAAAGTGAATGATGCCGGATGTGCAGCACCCACGTTTCTTCTTGCCACCACCCCATAAGGGACGGCGTCCCGGCGTCCCTCTCGCGCAGGCGGGAAGGCGCCCTTGGGTAAAGTGAGCTGCCGCCGCAGGCGGCTGAGGGATTGGGCGCCGTGAGAACGCAAACTGCGTTCATGCGGGCGAGTAATTGAGTTTACATAATACAAAGGAGCCTAAACCATGCCTCACGGATTTCAGTCGGACTCGTCGATGGAGCTGGCGCTCATAATTCTGCCGGCAGTGGCGGTGGTGATTTTGCTGTTCAACGCCTGCAAATTCGGTAAATTTGGCCCGAAACTGTCGGAAAAGTTGTCAAAGCTGAGTGCTCGGACGCAGGCCCTCATCGTTGTGGTGGGCTGCCTGCTGGCCGCTGCCGCTGCTGCGGCGCTGTATGCGGCGATTGTACGCTGAATCGGAGGTCACCATGCACAGACATCCCGGCGGGGAGGCCGCCACACGGAAATTGATATCGCTCGCCGGCATAACGCCGCCGGCTGGCGTCATCGACCTCGGCGCCGGAGACGGGGACGCCGTCCGGCTGCTCAGGGCTCTGGGCTTCAACGCGGTCGGAGTTGACATAAAACCTGGAGGGGACGTGGAATACGGCGACATATTCGCACCGCCGTTTGAGCCGGGCTTGTTCGATGCGGCTTTGAGCCAGTGTGTGTTTTTGCTGACCGGCGACGTGCCGCGCGCGCTCTCCTCGGCGCACGCTCTGCTCAGACCCGGCGGGGTCCTGCTGTATTCCGATGTCGTGCCCGGCGGCGAGGCGGCTCTGCGCTCCCTGGCGGCGGAGGCCGGCTTTGCGCCCGAGTACGTCGGGGACACGACGCGCGAGTGGCGCGAATACTACCTCGCCGCGCTCTGGGCGAGCACAGCGGAGACGCCGCCCGAGGGCGTGGACGCACGAGGGTGCCGCTATCTGGCGGCGGTGCTGAGGAAGAAGTGAGCGCGGCGTGAAGCACGCCGTCTTGAGCGCGGACGGCGGCCGCGCCGTGTATCTGGTGCTGGACAAGGCCGCGGACAATCCGCTCGGGTTTTGTCAGGATTTTGTAACAACCGGCTGTAATTCAGCCCGAGGGCGGCGAAATACCGCCCCGGCGGCG
>CALWYN010000204.1 GCA_944385755.1 uncultured Oscillospiraceae bacterium | reverse complement strand
CCGTTATATATAGTCTTCAGAGAATCCTCGAGCAGCTCGTCAAAGGTCTTTTCCTTTGCCGGCTCCTCAGCCGCAGCTTCCTCTGCTGCCGCCGCCTCGGCGGCGGGCGCTTCTTCCCCGGCGGAGACATCCTCCTCAGCCTTGACCGGCTCCTCGACCGCGGCGCCTTCAGCCGCCTCAACGGTCTCGGGGACAGGCGCTTCGGCCTGCTCTTCAACAGGGTTCTCTTGAATCAGAATTTCGTCGCTCATCTTAACCAGTACCTCCTTGATTATCCACTCCGGCGCCGAGGCGCCGGCAGTTACGCCTATGGTATCCGCGTCCCTCAATCTCGCGGTGTCGAGCTCGGCCGCCTTCTCCACGAACTGAGTATTGGGGCATCGCGACATGCAGAGCTCGGCCAGGTGCAGGCTGTTTGCGCTGTGCTTCCCGCCAATTACTACCATGGCGTCGCACTCGGAGGACAATTTTGCGGCCTCCTCCTGCCTTGTGGACGTAGCAGAGCATATTGTATCAAATATTTCTGCGTTTGTACACAATTTTTTTAATAAAAATTTGCATTCCTCGAGGTTCTTTTGCGTCTGGGTGGTCTGCACGACCGCCGTGAGCGGCATATGCAGCCTTGTCTCGTCCTCTTGCAGCCATTTTTCGAGCTCTTCCGCGCCCGAAACGACCACCGCGCCCTCGCACCAGCCGCAGATTGCCTCGACCTCGGCGTGCCCGGCGGTGCCTATAACGATGACCCGGCGCCCGGCCGCGGAGGCATCAATTGCTATTTTGTGGATTCTGGCCACGAAGGGGCAGGTGGCGTCCACGACCTCGGCCCCGGCCGCCCTCAGCGCGTCCAGCTCCGCCCTGGGAGCGCCGTGGGAGCGTATCAGCACCCTGTCGCCCGGCCGCGCCTCCTCGTGCGAGGAGATGACGCTCATCCCCAGGCTCTCCAGCTTTGCGACCACGTCCCGGTTGTGTATCAGCGGCCCCAGACATTTGCACGGCCCCTTTTCCAGCAGCTCCTCCGCCATCTTCACCGAGCGCGACACCCCGAAGCAGAAGCCCGCGCTCTCCGCCAGGATTATCCTCTTCATCCCGAAGTACCGTCCCTGAGTTCGTAGATTTTCTCCATGACGCCGTCGGCCATCTCCGCGAAGTCCTCGTGCGTCCGGCCTCCCTCCACCCGGAAGGGTTTGCCTATCAGCACCTCTATGCGCGAGAACATGCGCTTGCGCCGCGGGATATACACCGGCACTATGGGCACCTCCATCTTGGCGGCGATGCGCACGGCCCCCGTCTTGGCCTCGACGGTGTTGTCCTCGCTCACCCGCGTGCCCTCCGGGAAAATACATACCTTCTCCCCGCGCTTGAGATAGCGCATCGTGCTCCTCACCGCGTCAATGTCCCGGTGATCCCGATTCACGAAATAGACCCCGCAGCGCCTCAGTATACCGCCCACGACCGGCACGTTTGAGAGCTCCAGCTTCGCCATGAAATGCATGAAGTGGCGCTTGCCAAAGGCCCCGGCCAGCAGCAATGGATCCACCAGATTGGAGTGGTTGGCGCACACCAGCGCCGGTCCGTCCGGTATGTTTTCAGTGCCTCTGCTCCTCATGGGATAGAGCAGCTTGACGACCGGGATTATCAGGTCGTACATGCGCCTGAAACACATTCTCTCCCGTTCCGGGCTGTTTTTCTCACTCATTGGGGCCACCTCCAAGTCTCGCAGCTATGAGCGCGCAGACAGCCTCGACGCTCTCGTCCAGAGTCATCTCACTCGTATCCACCACCACGGCGTCCCCGGCGCGCCGCAGCGGGGCCTCGGCGCGGCTCTCATCCTGTTCGTCCCGCTTCAGTATCTCGCTGAGGACCTGCTCGTAGCTCTCCGCCGAGCCCCTCGCAATGAGTTCGGCATAGCGCCTCTCCGCCCTTTTTTCGGGGGAGGCCGTGAGAAAAACCTTCAAATCCGCGTCCGGCAGCACCACGGTGGCTATGTCCCGCCCGTCCATGACGACGCTGTGTTCCCTGGCCAGGGCGCGCTGCATCTCCAGCAGCTTACTCCGGACGGACGGCATGGCCGACACGCCTGAGGCGTACATCGCTATCTCCTGCGTCCTTATGCTGCCGGTGACGTCCTCGCCCCCCAGATACATCTTCTGCCCTCCCCCGCTGTCGTAGCGGAGGGATATCTCTATTCCGGGCAGCAGTGCCTCCACGCCCCGCTCGTCGTGCTCACCGAGGCCGGCCCTGTAAACGGCCAGCCCCAGGGTGCGGTAGATCGCTCCCGTGTCGACATATATGAAGCCAAAGCGGCGCGCCGCCGCGCGGGCCACCGTGCTCTTTCCCGCGCCTGACGGCCCGTCTATGGCCACCGAAAACGGCTTTTCCATCGTGCGAAATCAGCTCCTAAGAGAATTTGCGGCCACATACGCCGTGGACCAGGCTATCTGCAAATTGAATCCGCCCGTATAGGCGTCCAGATCCAGCACCTCGCCCGCAAAGTACAGCCCCCTCACCAGTTTGGAGCCCATTGTTCTGGGGTCCACCTCCCTGGTGGAGACGCCTCCGGCCGTGACTATGGCCTCCGCCACAGGCCTCGGCCCGGTGATGTCCACCGTGAAATTCTTCATCAGTTCCACCAGCGCCGCGCGCTGCGGACGTGTTACCGAGTTCACTCTGGTCCCGCCGTCTATGCCGCTGCGCTCAATAAGCACCGGTATCAGCGCCCTGGGCGCCAGCTCACCCAGCGCGTTCCTGAACTCACGGTTCTTATATTTCCCAAAGTCCCTCAGCACGCGCGCGTCCAGCCGCTCCCGGTCCAGCGCGGGCTTCAGGTCAAGGCTCAAACTGTATTTCTTCCCGGGAAATCCCCGCATATGCGCCGAGGCCGAGAGCACGAGCGGGCCGGACACCCCGAAGTGAGTGAACAACATCTCCCCCTGCTCCCGGAACACCTCCCTGCCGTCCTCAAAGGCAGTGAGCCCCACATTCCTGAGTGAGAGCCCCTGTAGCTCGCGGCAGAAGGCGTCCGGCGACTCCAGCGGGACAAGCGAGGGTCTCGGCCTGACCAGCGTGTGCCCCAGCGCCTCGGCCATGCGGTATCCGTCGCCCGTGGAGCCCGTCCCCGGATATGAGAGCCCCCCGGTGCATATGACCGCCGAGCGGCACCCGATGCGCCCCCCGCCGGTCTCCACCGCGCAGACCCCGTCACCGTCCGTAACTATCGAGAGCGCCCGTGTGTGCTCGACCCTGGCCCCCGACTCCCGCAGGAAGTCCGCCAGGGCGTCGGCCACGTCGTCCGCCCTGTCGGAGGCAGGAAAAACTCTCCTCCCCCGCTCGACTTTCAGCGGTACGCCCAATCGCTCGAACAGCGCCATGGTCTCCGCGGGGCCGAAGCGGTGTATCGCGCTCTGCATGAACCTGCCGTTCCCCGGCAGGTTCTCGATAAATTCACGCGCCGTGCAGTCGTTCGTCACATTGCAGCGGCCCTTGCCCGTCAGGCGCAGCTTGCGCCCCAGCCTGTCGTTGGGCTCCAGCAGGACCGTATCCAGCCCCCGAGCGGCGGCGAGTGCCGCGCAGAGCGTCCCCGCGGCCCCTCCCCCAATCACGACGGCCTCAGCCCTCGATGGTCTCAAAGACATTGTTCTCGCTCCAAACCCGCTCCAGATGCTTGAAGGTGTCCGAGAGCGCGTCCTTTGAGCGCGAGCCCACGGCCAGTATGACGGCGTTCACCAGGCTGAGCGGCGCCACCAGCGAATCCACGAAGGACACCATCTCGCTCTTGGCGAAGAGGCAGATATCCGCCACGCCGTAAAAAGGCGAGTTCACGCTGTCGGTTATGCCCACCGTCGCCGCGCCGCTGCTCTTGGCGAACGCCATACCCTTCACGGTCATGGACGAGTAGCGCGGGAAGGTGAAGCCTATATACAGATCACCCTTCCCGATGCGCATGAGCTGCTCGTACATCTCCGCGGGGCCGTTGTCCTGCACCAGATGGACCCCGTCCCGCAGCAGATTCAGGTAGAACGACATGAAGTCGGCCAGTATGCGCGAGGTGCGCAGAGCCGAGATATAGATGTTTCTGGCGGCTATTATGCTGTCCACGACCCGGTTGAAGCTGTCCTGGTCCACCTCTTCCAGAGTCGCCTGCAGCTTATCCACATCGTCGCTGAGCACTGACTTGAGTATGTTCTTGTCGTCTATCAGGTCCTTCGCGACCTCGATGCGCTGCACGCTCGTCAGACGGCTCCTTATCATCTCCTGTAGCGCCTTCCTCATGCCCGGATAGCCGTCGTAGCCCAGCTCCGCGGCAAATCGCACGACGGTGGACTCGCTGACCCCCACCGTCTTGCCCAGCTTGCCGGCCGTCATGAAGGCGGCCTTATCATAATTTTCCAGTATATACTTGGCAATCATCCTCTGACCTTTGGAGAAACCCGAGTTCTCCTTCAGCATCACCGACAATATATCCTTATCCATGCTCTGCCCCCATGGTCATGCACGCCGGCATTAAAATTATCTAAAATATACTACACGCCCTCCGCGGAAAAAACAAGACCTTTTGCATGAACAATCTGCAAAAATTGCAAAAATCGCGACGCGTCCCGGCCGTGTTCCCCTCACAGGGAGCGTATATACTCTATCTCCTCTTCACTCAGGTATCTCCACTTTCCCGTGGGGAGTTCGCCCAGGCTGAGAGCGCCCTCCGACACCCGCTTCAGGCGGCTCACTTTCAGTCCGGCGGCGGCGCAGAGCCTGCGCACCTGCCGGTTGCGCCCCTCGTGTATCACCACCGCCAGCCTGCCGCGCCCCTGTCCTTCGGAGAGCAGCTCCACCTCCGCCGGTCGAACCGGCAGTCCGTCCACCTCGCGCTGGGCCTCGATAACCCGCGCGGCATCGGCCAGATTTTCGCCCAGGACATCCACCAGGTACCGCCTCGGCGCGTCATGGCTGGGGTGCATGAGCGCATTTGCCGCCTCCCCGTCATCCGTCATGATGAGCAGGCCCTCCGAATACATGTCCAGCCGCCCCACGGGGTAGAGCCTCCGGCCCGCCCCCCTGACCAGCTCGGCCACGGTCGGCCTGCCGCGCTCGTCGGAGAGGGTCGTCACATAGCCCCGCGGCTTGTTCAGCATTATGTAAACCCGCTCGCGCGGCGGGAGGCCGAGCGGCGCGCCGTCTATCCGGATGTCGTCGCGCTCCGCGTCCGCGCTCATACCGAGCGAGGCCGGCGCGCCATTCACAGTGACGCGTCCGGCCCTTATCAGCTCCTCGGCCGCGCGGCGGGAGGCCGCCCCGGCCGAGGATATTATTTTCTGTAATCTGTCGGCCATGTCCGGCCTCCCCGGTCAATTGTCAGTCAGATAATACGGCCCCGCCTCCCAGGCGAGCCCGAGTCCTCTCACGATGCGCCGCAGCAGCGTCTCGCTTCTCACCCGTGCCCCGGAGGAGCACACCAGCTCGGATGAGGCCACAAGTTCCCCGTCCAGCGTCACGTATATTCTCCCCAGGACCTCTCCCGGCCGCACAGGGGCGAATACAAACGGAGGCAGCTCAACGTGCGTCTCCAGTTCGGGCAGGCGCCCCAGCGGCAGCAGCAGCCGGACCTCCGCCCCCGGCGAGATCTCAACCAGGTCATTGGACCCCGAGGCAGCCGGCAGCCTGAGCACCATATCCGCTGATATGGCCGCGCTGTAGGCATAGTTCGCGAAGGCCCAGTCATAGAGCGCGGCGTGGTCGTCCCAGTCGTCCGGCGCGTCGAGCGTCACACAGATAAAGCGCGTGCCGTCCCTCTCCGCGCAGCTCACCAGGCAGCGGCCGGCCGCCTTCGTATACCCGGTCTTGCCCCCAATGCAGCCGTCGTACTCGCGCAGCAGCCGGTTGTGGTTCACCAGGACCTTTCCGGCCACCGTGCGCTGGACCGTGCCGCTTATCTCGGCAATGAGGGGCTCGGACATGCACGCGGCCATGAGCACGGCCAGGTCACCCGCGGTGGAGTAGTGCCCCTCCGCGTCCAGCCCGTGGGCGTTTTCAAAATGCGTCCCCCTCATGCCCAGTTCGGCGGCCTTTGCGTTCATCAGCTCTGCGAACCGCTCCATGCTCCCCGCGGCATGCAGCGCCAGGGCGGTGGCGGCGTCATTGCCCGACACGAGCAGCAGCCCGCAGAGCAGCTCCTCCACGGTGTACTCCTCCCCTGGGCGCAGATACATGGACGAACCCTCTATCCCGCACATTTCAGGCGTTATGTCAACCAGCTCGTCCGCCTCGCACTCCTCCAGCGCCGTCAGCGCGGTCATCAGCTTGGTGGTGCTGGCTATCAGCATGGGCTCCGAGGCGTTTTTCGCGAAGAGCACCTCGCCGGTCTCGGCGTGCATCAGCACGGCGGAGCGCGCCGAGACGCCCGGCGCCGGCTCCGCTTCCGTCCCCTGCGCCTCCGCCGCCGTGCAGAGCAGGGCGGCCGCGGCCAGCGCGGCAATGAACTTTTTCACTCTGGCACCTCCCTCTATGGGCGGTGCTTATTTTGTCCGCTTTGGGCCGGCTTATGCCTTGCCCAGCTGCTCCTCCACGGCCTCGGCAGCGACGGCCGCGGCCTCCTCCGCGGAATTTTCGGCGCTCTTTTCGCGCTGTCCCTCGGCGCGCTTGTCCAGGAACTGCTCCGCCTTGTCCAGGATGAGGGGCACCATGTCTATCACCCTGTCGAGCGTCGTGTTCGCGGGGGGCAGGATATTCAGCATGCGCACCGAGCCCTCTTTCACTATCAGGAATCCGATGGGCTCTATGCGGATGCCCGCTCCGCTCCCTCCGGCAAAGCCGCTGCGCTGCTTCACCAGGTCCGAGCCGCCGTGGCCAAACCCGAAGCTGACGCGCGAGACGGGCACGAGCATCACGCCGTCCGGCGTGGTTATGGGCTCGCCCACGACGGTGTTTACGTCCACCATCTCTTTGATTTTAGACATGCTGGCCTGCAGGAATTCCGCCATCGGGGTCTGCATCTGTTCCATCGTTATCCATCCTTTCGTCTTTTGACGCGCCCTCTCTCTTTTTCGATGCGCGCTTGATTTTCAGGAAGCCCCAGGCGGCAAAGACCAGCACAGCCAG
>CALWYN010000203.1 GCA_944385755.1 uncultured Oscillospiraceae bacterium | reverse complement strand
AAGAAGGTCGGCTCATAGCCCATGGCGTTGGCCTGGGAGAGAATGACGGAGGCGGGCTGATAGTAGATGGGCAGGAAGATTACATCCGCGCCGGCGCTCTGGGCGGCGGCGAGCTGGACGGAGAAGTCGGTGGCGGTGTCTACAGTGAAGGTTGTCTCGGAGACTATCTCGATGTCCAGGGTCTCAGCCTCAGCCACGAAGGTGTCGCGTATGCCCTGAGAGTAGGGGTCGTCATTGCGGTAGATGATGGCCACCTTGCTGCCGGCCATGTTGGCGCCTATGTAGGTGGCTGCGCCGGAGCCCTGGTTGGGGTCGGTGAAGCACATCTGGAACATGTTGTCCTTGCCCTCGGTCACGTCGGGGGAGGAGGCGCTGGGTGTCAGGGCGAAGACGCGGTCATTGTAGACCTCGGCGGAGACGGAGATGGCCGGGCCGGTAATCACGGGGCCCACAAGTATCTGCATGCCGTTGTCCATCAGGATGTTGTAGGCGTTGATGGAGGTCTCACTGTCGGACACGTCGTCCTCAAAACTGAAGTCGATCTGGTAGCCGTTGATTCCGCCGGCGGCGTTTATCTCGTCGACGGCAATCTGCGCGCCGTTCTGGACGGCCGTGCCGTAGATGGCGTTGTCACCGGTCAGCGGGCCGATACCGCCAAACTTGAAGCTGGCAGCGTCCGCGGATGTGTCATCACCGCCGGAGGGCTCAGAGGAGTTACCGGCGGGCTCTTCAGACGGGGCTCCGCTGTCGGCCGGCTCAGAGGTCTGGCCGCAGCCGGCAAACAGAAAGATACACAGGGCCAGAACCAATGCAAGAGAGACGAACTTTTTCATTTTTTCCTCCTTAAGATGTGTGATGTGTGTTTATACAAAAAAACCGGTCCCGGCCAGTTGGCCGGAACCGGTTTGATGTATACAATCAAATCAGTGCGCCGATACCAAACATGGCCTCTTGAAAACCGTGCTCCCCAGAAGCAGTACTACAACAATGCCCGCAAGAATAAGGCTTACAAGGCGTATGACTATAAGGCTGAGGGCAACAAAAATGGACACCGCCAGAGCGGTGCCCAGGTTAAGCAGGCCGGTCATGTTTTCGTTGTTGGCAGAATTGTCACAGAAAGAGGCCGCGCGCGCAGACTCAGCGGCCGCGGAGCTAGAGCCGCGGTCGTGGGTATTGCAGCGGTTGAAATAGCGTTCAAACATCTGTCGCGGCTCCTCTCTGAAGATTACATGCAATTTAACACAGCAGTTTTTTGCTGTCAAGAAGGCCGCAAGCGTTTCCACGTTTTCGCCAAGTTGTTATGATTACAGGATAGAATTTTGTCGGATATCACAGAATTAATTCCAACAATTAGTGCACTATGACGATAATTGAGTTGATTCACATCACAGGCAGAATTTGAAGAACGCTGTTTAATAAAACAGGACAGGCCCACCGTGAGGTGGGCCCGCCTTGGGATTGGGAAGGAGTGGAATATGGATGGCTTATTTGAACTGTTTGTCATAGTTGGCCTGAATTATCTTCATCAGCATGGCCACGGTCTCGTTGTAAGGCGCCTTAAAGCCATGCCTCACGGCGTGTTCGGCCACAGCGCCGTTCAGCCAGTCCACCTCGGTCTGCCTCCTGTGCATGGCGTCTAGCGCGGCTGAGGGGTGCTGGTTCCATACCGCAGGCAGCGAGACGTTTTTATAGTTCTCCCAGCACTGCTCAAAGTCAAAATTCATGCCCTCTGCATTGGCGACCTCTACAATTTCGCGTATAATCTCGCGCTGCAGGTCAAAGCCTTCCTGGACCGAACACATCTCGCCAACCTGGAGACGCGTGATTGCACAGGTGAGGTTGATGGAGCAGTTTATCATGAGCTTGCGCCATATGGCCACGTCCTCATCGAAGCCAAATTTTGTGCCGAATCCGCCGCGCGTGAAGGTGTCGGCGACCTCCTGGAATATGTCGTCATGGGCGCCTTTGACGCAGTTTTTCATATGAATGGATATTTTCTCGGGCGGGTGGATCTTTGCCCAGATACGGCCGGGCTCTTCCAGGTGCCCGGAGAGGTGCATTATGCCGTATCCGACGCGCTCGGGCGGGAAAAATTCCAGCAGCATGTCCGCCACCCCGAGGCCGTTCTGGAAAGTTATTACGATGGTGTCCGGTCCAAACAGGGAGGACGCCTGCTCTATGGCCTGGCGGGTGAACATGTTCTTGGTCAGGACGATGACCACCGGGAACGGGTCGCCGTGGGCCGGATACATGGTCTCAAAACCCTTGACGACTTCCGTCTCTTCCTGACCTCTTACAGTCACCCCGGCTATGAACTTGTCCATTATGATGCCGTCTCTCTGCACCTTGTCCATGTGCTCCTTGTTGGGGTCAATCAGGGTGACGTCGGCGCCGCCTTTCTTCAGATATGCTCCTGCGAGGGAACCGGTGCCGCCCGCGCCCAGTATTGCTATCTTCATATGATCAGTCCTTTCAGAGTTTTATTCCCCGCTGTGCATGCTGCCGGTTTTCAGGCAGCGCACATGCCAGGAGAGCGCCTGGCTCAAATCGTGCGGGGTGTGCTGCGCCGGAGCAACGCTTTTTGCGTGCTCAAAGTAGGAGCGGAGAGCCTGGCGGTACTCCGGAGCACAGCATTTTTCTATTATCAGCTCGGCCCTTTCGCAGGGGCTCTTCCCGCGCAGATCAGCCAGGCCGTATTCGGTGACAAGCACGTGGACGTCATGTTCCGTGCTGTCCACATGTGAGACCATGGGGACGATGCAGGAGATATTTCCGCCCTTGGCCGTGGCCGGAGTCATGAATATGGTAAGCCCTGCGTTCCTGGCAAAGTCGCAGGACCCGCCAACACCGTTCATGGTGCCGCTTCCCATTATGTGGGTGGAGTTGACGTTGCCATAGATATCCGCCTCGATGGCCGTATTCATTCCGATGACGCCGAAACGCTGTATCAGCTCGGGGTTATTGCTGACGTCCTGCTGGCGTATTACTATGCGTTCCTTGTAATAGTCGAGGTTTGCAAACAGCTCGTCCCGGCTCTCAGCAGAGAGGGAGAGCGAGGTGGTGGAGGCGCCGTCAATTATGCCCTCGCGTATCAGCTCAAAGGCCGTGTCCTGTACGACTTCCGTGAACATCGTGAGGTGCTTAAAACCGCTGTCGCGCAATCCGTAGAGGACGGCGTTGGCAACATTGCCCAGCCCGGACTGGAGAGGCGGCAGCTTGCCGTGATAGTGCGGGCGCTTGACCTCCTCTTTGAGGAACTCGATTATGTTGCCGGCAATCCGGTCTGAGACATCGTTCCCCGCCTGAAAATTGGCGGCCAGGCCGGGTGTCTCATTTATGACCACAGCTTTGATTTTCTCCAGAGGACAGTGCACCGTGGGGGAGCCCACCCGGTCCAGAATACCGGTTATTGGTATGACCTCGCCGGGACCTCCGGTGTATATGTCGTGAATGCCCTTCAGTTCCGTGGGGAAAGAGGTGTTGATTTCCAGCATGACGCTGTCCGCCATTTTTACTATCGTGTCAACCGCGCCGAGAGTGGTGGTGGGCACTATGCCGCCCTCCGCGTCGATCATAACACACTCGATTATGGCAAAATCTATCCTGCCGAAAGTCTCCTCGCGCAGATACTTGGGCATCTGACTCAGGTGGATGTCGCAGTAGCTGACGGCGCCTCTGTTGATGTCGTTTCTCAGTGCCTTTTCGGACTGAAATGGGGCCCGGCAGGCTATCAATCCGGCTTTGGCCAGCTCTCCGTCCAGCTCCGGCCCGGTCGAGGCGCCGGCAAGGACGGTGAGGCCCACGGCTTCGCCGCGCGCGGCGATAGCCTGCGGGATGAGCTTGGGATAGCCCGCGGAGGCGAATCCGCTGAATCCCAGGACCATGCGGGGCCTTATCAGCGCGGCAGCCTCCTCGGGGGACATGAGCCGGCCGCGCAGCTCGTCAGGCACAATCCTGTCCTTGAGGCTGTCTACGTATACGCAGCTCATTCTTTGTACACCGTTATGGCGGCATCGGGGCAGACGGTATAGCAGATACCGCAGCTGATGCAGTCCTCCGGCCTCGCTATGCCGGCCACACGATGCCCCTTGGCGTTTATCGTCTTTGTTATTTCAAGACACTTTTTGGGGCAGAAATGCACGCATATCCCGCAGGATTTGCACCTGATATCATCAAATTTTACCATGTCAATCACACCTCCTGCTTCAGGGCGGCATAGCCGCGCCGCAGTGCCGAAAGGTTGATCTCCAGCATATTCATCTTGCTGGCCGGAGTCTTGGAGACTATAACCTTTTCAACTTCCTCGCAGGGGAAAGAGCCGGTGGCGGCGATAAGCGCGCCCAGAGTTACCATGTTGGCGGACTTAACATTGCCGAGCTCCTCGGCCATGCTGTCGACCGCAAGTTTGAATATGCGCACATCCGTTCGGGTGGGCTCTTCGTCCACGAGGTCGGAGTTTATCAGGAGAATGCCGCCCGGGCGCAGAATTTTCTCAAATCGGACCATCGAGGGCTTGTTCATGGCCACAACGACGTCGGCGTTGAGAATCATGGGGGAGTACACCTCGGCGTCCGAGTAGGTTACCATGCAGTTCGCGGTGCCGCCGCGCATTTCGGGCCCGTAGGCGGGCAGCCAGCACACGTTGAGGCCGCAGTCATTGGCCACGTAGGCCAGCATCTGTCCCATGTAGAGGATGCCCTGGCCCCCAAAACCGGCAAATACTATCTCTTTGCTTATCATGTTCTCACACCTCCTGCATGCTTCGGGGGAGCTTGAATTCTCCGAGCGGGAAGTACTTGGAGGAGTGATTGCCTATCCACTCCCAGGCCTCTACGGGCGAATTCAGCTTCAGATTGGAGGGGCAGCAGCCCAGGAACTCGACAAAGCCGTAACCCTCTCCGGAGAGCTGTGTCTGGAAGGCCTTCTTGAGGGCCGCCTTTGCCTGTCTTATATGGGCGGGCGTGTCCAACGCCACGCGGGCGATATATCCCTCGGAGTCGAGGGTGGAGAGCAGCTCGCATGTGCGTATGGGGTTGCCGATGCGGTCGGCCGTGCGCCCCTCGGGATAGGTGGTAGTCTTCTGCCCGGGAAGCGTGGTGGGGGCAAGCTGCCCGCCGGTCGCTCCGAAATAGGTGTTGTTCACGAACAAAACGGTGACCTTTTCGCCCCTGGCTATGGCGTGAATTGTCTCTGCCGTGCCTATGGACATGGCGTCGCCGTCGCCCTGGTATGTAAAGATGCATTTGTCCGGGTTTGCGCGCTTGGCGCCTGTGGCAAAGGCGAGAGCCCGGCCGTGGGTGGCCTGTATGAAATCCAGCTCAATGAAGTTCCAGATTCGGACAGCGCAGCCTATCGAGCAGATGCCGACCGTGTCCCCGCGTATGCCGAGTTCGTCGATTACCTCGCACAAGAGACGGTGGACTATGCCGTGCGAGCAGCCGGGGCAATAGGTAAACGGCTCATCGAGTATGAAATCCGGGCGTTTATACAGTTCAGTCATATCTTGTCACCTCCGCAGAGCTCCTTGACATGGGCCACGATGACGTCAGGGGGAGTCAATTTGCCTCCGCCGCCTCCGAGAAAATGCACAGGGCACTGGCCGTTGACCGCCAGCCTGACATCCTCGAGCATCTGGCCCTCGTTCATCTCGATGTCGAGGAAGAAGCTCACATGCTTTGCATACTCGTTTATGACCTGATACGGATAGGGACAGACGGTTATGGGGCGGATGAGGCCGACCCTGTATCCGTCATCCCTGAGGCTGTTTATCGCGGCCTTTGCGAAACGGCTGGGTGTGCCGAAGGCCACGAGCAGGATGTCGGCGTCCTCGGCGCGATACTCCTCCCAGCGGGTCTCGTTTTCGGCTATGAGTCTGTACTTGGCCTGGAGGCGTTCGTTCAGGGTTATCAGCTCCGCATCCGTAAAGGGGGCGGTTAGGACCATGTGCCGTTTGCCGTCCTTTACCCCGGTGGCGGCCCAGGGCTTTTCGGGCTCTTCAAACTTGGGATTCAGGGCCTCCTCGTCTATTGACTCCATCATCTGGCCGGCAAAGGCGTCGCCCAGTATCATGGCCGGCGTCATGTATTTGTCGGCCAGGTGGAAGGCCAGGGAAGTGAGCTCGGCCATCTCCTGCACGGAGGCCGGGGTGAGGACAATCAGCTTGTAGTCGCCCTGCCCGCCGCCTTTGCAGGCCTGGTTGTAGTCCGACTGGGCCGGCGTTATGCGGCCGAGCCCGGGGCTTCCGCGCGTCACGTTGACGATTACCACGGGCAGCTCGGCCGAGGCGATGGTAGATATCTCCTCCTGCATCAGGCTGATGCCCGGGCTTGAGGAGGAGGTCATGGACCTCTGCCCGGTGGCGGCGGCCCCGTGGACCATGCTTATGCCGGCCAGCTCGCTCTCGCTCTGTACAAACACTCCTCCGCGTTTGGGTAGCTGCTCGGCCATGTATTCGAGCAGTTCGCTCTGGGGAGTGATGGGGTACCCGAAGTAATTCCGGCAGCCCGCGCGTATTGCGGCCTCGCCGATGGCCACGGTACCCTTCATTAGAGTTCTCTTTGACATATTTTCACCTCTGTTTTTAGTTTGCGGCCCAACGGTGCTCTGAGCTCAATATGGTTTGAAATCTTCCGGTCGCTTTGGTAATATAAATTTAACTAATGGAATGCGCAGGTGATATAAGTGAAGCTGGAAATCAGCTTGGAGCATTACCAGGTCTTTTACTACGTTGCCAAGCTCGGAAGCATTTCAAAAGCTGCGGAGGCCCTGCACCTTACTCAACCGGCAGTGTCGCACATAGTAAAATTGCTTGAGACAAGGCTGGAGAGCAAGCTGTTTTACCGGCGCGCACGCGGCGTTGAATTGACAGATGCCGGGTCAGTCCTGCTGCCATATGTGAGCTCAATGCTCAGCCAGATAAGCGCCGGGGAAAAGCGGATTATGAAGATCTCACAGCTCGAGGAGGGGGATCTGTACATAGGAGCCATAGAGACCGCGCTTGTGGACCTGCTCCCCGGCTATCTGAGGAGGTTCAGTGAGAAATATCCGGGCATACGCATACACATTAAAGGGCCCAGCTCTTCTACAATTCTGGAGGGGATCATCAATGGCACGCTTGACGTGGGCCTTGTGGTCTCTCCGGTGGAGACGCTGTCCAGTAAGCTCCACTTCACGCCGCTTAGCGAAACCAGGGATGTCCTCATAGCTGGAGAAGGTTATGAGCAGTTCAAAAACCGTATCGTACCGGCGGCCACGCTGCTTGAGCAGCCCATAATCTGCCTGCAGAAAAATACGGCCGGGAGAAGCGCCCTGGAGGCGTACACCAAGAGCAGAGGCATACATCTTGTGCCGGCCTACTCCGTGTACTCGCCCACAACAATCCTGAAACTTGTGGAACAGGGTCTGGGCATAGGCATAATCCTGGAGGACTATGTGAAGGAGGCACTCGCTGTGGGAAGGTGTTTCGAGGTGCACAGCGAGATATTGCTCCCGGAGCGCCATCTCTATATGGTCATCAGCAGGGAATTCCCGCTGAGCAACGCCTGCCGCCGGTTTACGTCTCTTATAGAATCATCAGCATTACAGGAACTGTGACCACACAGAATATTGTGGAGCTGACGACCATTTGGGAAGCGAGCTCCGGTTCGCAGTCGTACTTCTGAGCTATCGTGGGCATGCTGGTGCCGACCGGGCAGCCCGCCATGGTTGTCAGCACGCCGGTGACAACGGGATCGCAGTGGAATATGTAGGTCATTGCAGCGAACACGATGCCGGGTACAAGTATGAGGCGCCAGAGCGAGAAGTAGACGGTGGCTTTTGTGAAGAGGCCTTTCAGGTCCGCGTCGCCTAGTATGCCTCCAATGAGTATAAGGGCGATTGCCGAGGTGCAGCTGCTTATACTGCCGATTGCGGAGTCCAGGAAGCGCGGGAACTGAACCTGGGTCAGCAGCCTTATAACTCCTATGAAAACGGCGAGAATGACCGGAGTGGTGAAAATCTTCTTCACAATATTGTTCTTTTCACCGGTGTTTAGACCGGTGGCACGCTGGAACATGATGACTATTACGGTCCAGATAACTATGCGCATCGGCAGCGCCGCCATGGCGTTGTACAGCACGCCCAGGTCTCCGTAGAGGGCCGTGGCCAGGGGTATGCCGACAAATGAAATGTTGGAATTGATGAGACCGCCTTTCATGACAAGCTGTTCTTTTTTCGTGAACATCCTGAACACGAACAGGCCCAGAACAATTACCAGAATCTCCTGCCCCACCATGCCCAGCATGGAGACGCCGCACTGCATGAGCAAATCCATTGTGAACTCCTGTTTAAAGGAATTCACCACGTTACATGGGAGGATTACGAAGAACAACAGATCGGCCAGCTTCTTCCTTGCGTGCTTGTCAAGAACCCCGATCTTACACATTAGAAAGCCAACTGCTATTACGATTAGCAACTGAGCTTCCAGAGTCAGAATTTCTGCGAATGACATGTTTTTCTCTCCCCTCTTCCTGTCTTAATTAGGACACAGTGCCCAGCAAACTTGCGGCGTCCGGCTGCCTTTTTCGACTGTATCCACAAATTAATAACATATTAGTCTGAGCAATAATATTAATCAAATTAATGTTATTGCTCAGACTAATAAATTGAATTTATATAATTTTGATGGAATAATGCACTTCTGATTTAAAAATTAAAATTTTATTGGGCAAATTGTTCAAGATTTTGTTCGGCAATTTATAAAATATGTTTTTAAGAGAATTCTAGGGCCATACGTGAAGCATAGAGAGAAATTTTAACCGACATAATTAAAATTTATATTTAATTATTAAATTTGTTCAAAAAGACGAAGGCCGGACCCTGTGGGCCCGGCCTTCGTCTCGGACAAATATGCAATTTATGGGCGGGATGCATCGACTGCTCAATCATATTTTCCCGTAGGTAAAAGTGTCCCAGCTGCGGTGCATATAGGTCTCCAGCGGTATTGGGGTGCCGATATACTTGGGATCCCGGCCGTCGGCGAGAAACTCCTCGAGATATTCGCGCCTGCCGGTAGTGTGGACAACCGGTATGCCGGAGCGGTCCGAGGCCTCTCTGATTACCTCATAGCCGCGGCGCAGGTCGTCCGCGCTGGCGTAATTGAGGAGGTTCGAGTTGTTGACGAAACCGGTGACGCTCTGGCGGGCAAAGTCCTCCAGCTCGCCCTTGAGCTTGAGAATCTTGTCGGCCGTCTCCGACATGGGCCTGAAAACGTTCACGATATCGTACACCTCGAGCACGCCGGGCTCAAGTGCGGCAAAGTCCTGGTGGTACCGCGCCAGCGAGAGCGCCCCGGCCTGGTCGCCGCCCACATCAAAGATGACCAGATCCCAGTCCTGGTCAAAGGCCGATGCGACGGCCGCGGGCATATTGGTCTGCGTGGCGCCCTGGCCCACAAAGGTGGGCGAGACGATGTTTACGCTCTTCGCGGTCAGCATGGGTATGTGGTCGGACATGCGGAAATAGTCGTTGATGCGGTCGAGGTCCACTACCAGCGTCCTGCGCCCATCACCGGAGGCCAGGACAGCCATATTCATGGCGAGCTCTGTTTTTCCCGAGCAGTAGTTGCCTATGAGTATGATGATTTTTTTCAAGTTCGGTCCCTCCCATATCTGCATGTAACTGAAATCGGATATGCTCTGATTATACCTGCTAACTGCCAGATAGTAAAGGGCTCCTCCCCGGGCATTGAATTGGGTACGGCGAAAAGGGGGGAGGGCTATTTAAACTCTTAGGGGGCTAGGCGGAGGGGATACCCGATGTGGGTTTACAGCGGGAGCTGCATTTCCGCCGAGCCATGGTTGACGGCGCCCGTGGGACGAAAACCCAGCTTCTCATAGATATGCAGGGCGGCCGCGTTGGTCTTATCACAGTCCAGTTTGAGGGCCTGGTATTTTCCGCACGCCCCGGTCTGCTCGATTAAAAGCCGGATGGCGCGGGTGCCGTAACCCTTTCCCCCGTACTCCGAGGAAATCATTATCCGCCAGAGAATCAGGCTGCCGTCCTCCGCATCCTCCTCAAGCATGAGAAAACCGACGGGGGTATCGTCGTCATAAATGGCGAAGGGAAACACGTCACCGTCGTTCCGGTACAGCCAGGCCTGCGCCAGCGAGACGCTGTTGGGCGCGACGAATTTCTCGCCGTCCGGGCGCTTCATCCGGATGACCGCATCAAAGTTTTCCTCAGTTATCTCATCGAAATGAATCATAGAGCTCTCCTGAAATCGGAAATACTGATAAAGCGGGCCGCGGCAAGCCGGCGCGGCCGGGGAGTTCCGAAAGAGTCAGAAGGCGGGGGACTCGCTGTCCTCATATGCCTCTAATTTGAAAATGACGGGACGGACGCCGTCGTTGCAGCAGGCGATGTGTACCAGGTCATGCCCGAACACTTTCCCGCCGCCCGCCAGTGTGGTGGCCTGCAGGCAGATGGCCTACCAGGCCATGGCGCAGAATCCGGCCGGACATTCATTCCCGAAAGGGCCGCCGGTAAGAAATACGTCCCCCTCCTTCATCATTTCGCAGGGCTTGAAATCGGGGAAGGGGATGTACTCGGCGGCGAGATCGGGATAGAATTCGCGCCTCAGCACGGTAATTTTACACTTTTTCACGAGACATACCTCCTGAAATTCGGCTCCCTGGGGGCCGCCACGCTTTAAGGAGCGCTATGTGACAAAAAGGGCCTAAGTCCATGCTTACGCCGCCTGGCCCAAAGCCGGCGGATTTCGCCGTTTGCGGACGTATGGCACTGGCCCCGGACTGGCCTGGGCAAAATACAGTCCGCTTTCAGAAGAGGCGGGTGTGCTCATCCTGTACCCAAATAATCAATCAGCATACGAATGCTGTGGTCATCATTGATGCCGGGAAGAGACTCCTGCAGCGCCGCGTATGCCTCTTTTGAGAGGCATATGTTGCGCGCTTTTTCATATATGTAGTTCTCGGCAAAAGATGTGCCGTCCAGATGGTCCGATGCATTGAGCACTATTTCGCTTAGTTTTTTCATGCCGGGTGCTTCGCCGACAACGGCCATGAGACTGAGATATGTCGACTCTCTCACCCAGAGCCGGACAACTTCATCCGAAACGGACTCGCCAATTACGACGAAATGGTAGAGATTCTTATCATTGGGCGAGGGGACATCAAAATAGGGCTGAATCTTTGAACCTGCGTCAGTGGTTACGGAATACCTCTTGGTCCCCGAATCTTTTTCGTATATCCACAGGTTTTTGCTCTGCTTGCGGGCGCCGTGGGATTTATGCTCCACCCACTCGGCGTAGTAATCATCTGGATTGGGAATTGTCATCCGCTCTTCAAAATAGAGAAATTCGCGCAGGCTGGACTGCCACAACAGCCATCCCGTTCTCATGTCTGCTTCGGTCTCTCCGCCGGACTGCTCCAATACTTTTTCCGTCCGCTGCCGGATTAGGGCGGCATATTGCTTAAAGACGCTCTCCATGGCCTCATTGGGGTCGGGTATGTCTGACGAGATTCGAATAGAGCGCGTGGCGGACGGGTGCATGAGCGTTTTGCCGCAGGTGGCCATAAGACTTCTTCCCGATTTGCAGCAGAGCATTTTTTGCTCAATGCCTCTGTTGCCCGACATAATATCAATGTTCAGATTGCTCCATCCCTTTTGAGGAATACCCTTTGCCTTGCAATAAATATCTGCCCAGTCGCCCTCTTCAAATTTCCGCCCCATCATAAATGCCACCCGTGTTGCCAAAAGCGCGTGGACCCTTTTTTGCTCTTCCTCTGTAAAGGCCGGCAGCGTTTCATGCCTCAATCACTTCACCCCCCAATATTGAGTTCTTCCTGTATAACCTTTCGAAATCGCTCAAAATCCACAACGATTTTTTCCTTTTCAACCGCCTGAGAGAGCCATTCCGAATAGAGCTTTCGGTAGTCGAACTCATCTTTGCGGTTTACATGCTCATAGTGGACAATATAATTCTCCCTGCCGCATTGCTTCAATCGTGCCTTAAAAAATGTCCGGATCTCCTGATATTCATCCTCTAAGCGGATTTCCCTTATTGTTTCCCCGCTCCGCGCCGCCTGACAATTGAGAACCAGGTCATAGCCGACGGCGTTTTCCGAGACAAATTGCTTAAACGTCCCATGTTTTTTGTCGAAGGTCAGGACCCCTCTGATCTCAAATCCGGCGTTTATAATGGCGTTCTGCAGCTCTCTCCAAATCTTATCTGAGGAATTGTGAAACATGACCGTCAGCCATGCGCCTTTTTTAAGCACTCTCTTCATTTCGGAGAATGCCCTGGTCAACAGTTCTCCGTACTCAGAGGCGCCCTTGCCCTGTATACGGTTGACAATGGCTTCTTCTGTATTGTCCGTGTAATTCTGCAGCCAGCTCTCCCATAAAAAATTCATTTCGGAATAATTTATGTTCGAGCCGAATGGGGGATCGGTGAAAATGTAATCTATGCTTTTGTCGGGAATGCCGGGCAGACTGCATGCAGAGCCAGTAAACACTCTGCAATTTTGGCCGTCAAACACTCCTTCCGACCGGAAGTAGAGATATATCGTTTTTGCCTTGCGCTCAAACGTCCTGAAAACATTCTGCTCATTGATGATATGGGGCACGTTGTAGTTGGCGATATTGCTGCTGCCGCCCCAGAATCTGAACTCAGAAAACTTGGTTATTCGCTGGTACAGGGAAGTGAGCGTAAACAGTAGTTTTTTCCTTATTGCCTCATCGGGCCATTTCATCGCCTCGTTCCACAGAAACGCGTATGCGTAGAGGGCCCTTGGGAAATACGCCTTGTCAACGCTGTCGATGCCGGCGGCTATGGGCTGCTTTGTGTTTATTCCCGGCGGGAATTTGTTTCGTGGATACCATATGTCCCGGGGAATACTGTCATATGTCAGACTGTTCAACAAGTCCCTATCTGAATCGGTCAGAGGGCGCACCTGCTCTTTTAGCGACTTTGTACAGCATTTGTACCCCAAAGCCACGGGATAGAGCTGCGTGCGCTTCAGCTCGCGCTTTTTTAAGTGGGATTTGCAGAAGGGGCAGTCAAACTCTGAGAGGATTTTACTCTCCTTTACCGTTTCATGCTCGTCCCTCGCAACATCCCAAATGATAAATTCACGGCCGCAGGACGGGCAAACCGCCCCGTAACTCCATATGGTGTACAAAACGGTTGCGGTCCTGCCGCATTCTCTGCATTCAGTGGAGTACAGCCTTTTCTCAAGAGCCTCGCTCTTCCCCAATAAAGCATTTACCGCATCCATATATTCTTCCGCGTCAATTGGGGAATTCAGATTTTCCGCAATAAAGGATGCTGCCGGAGACAAATCACTCAGGATGACCTTTCTGTTTTGCCTCTGGGCCGCGATCCCCGTCATTCCTGAACCGCAAAACGGATCCAGCACAACATCACCGGCATTGGTATAATACCTGATGAACTGCTCTATGCCCTCCGGCGGCACCTTTGTGTGATATGTATGGGCGTCATAAACATAGGTGTTTTTGCCGGCGGAAATGTTTCCGCTATATGGTTCTTCCACCTTTTTGGGCGGGGAGTTCACTTGCACAAAATCATTCAAATCCATGTAATTATCCATAAAAGCTCTCTTTCCGGCTTACAGCAGCAGAGCGATGTACCGGCAGAAACCGTATACTCATTTTACTGCATATATTTTCAGGAAGCTGGCGCGGACAGGCGCTGATCGCTCCGATAGCCTTTTCCATATACACCGCGGGACCACACAATTCTCAACAGGGAAGCGGCCGCGTCCGTTTATCGTCCGGCGCGCTTCCTCGACCTCACCTTTATCGCGCTCCCTGGCGGCCACTTGCCTCCTATTTGTTATATGACGGGCAAACGGGACCTGCTTAATTCCCTATATACATAATCCAATTCTGTGGCGGTCAGGAAATCATTCAGCACAAGAATCCTCAACTCTGACAGATATTCACTGCTTATGATCCGCGTTTTTACGCAAATGGGAAGCGCAGGCCCATGATTTTATGTTTTTTCAGATTGAGGCCTATCAATGCGCGCGCTCTGCCAGCCGCCTGGAAAGCTGCTGAAAGTACGGTTTTTCCTTGTAAGGGGCACACCAGTACGAACACTATAAATAGCCGTGCCGGGTGTTCGCCCGGCTCCACTGTGGGAGGCGTTGGCAAAAAGATACCCGGAGCTGTAAGAAAAAACCGAATCGGAGCCCAGCGCAGCGGGTTCGATTCGGAGAGGAGCCGCGACAGAATGAGCGAGAGGTGGCTCTTGTAAAAAAGTCGCCGCGAACAATATGCCGTCCGCGGCGACGTGGTGGACCTCGGGGGAGCTTATACGCACACCTACGGGGACGCTTTCTTCAATGCCATCTATGGCCGCCGAGTCAATGGGGACGTTCAAGTAATTCTTGCTTCCGGTGACGCTGAACTCTATTTTAAGATGGTCGTCATAGAGATACACGGCTACCAGAAAGGCGTCAAACAGCTTAGCCTGAAAGCCACTGTCGCAGATATCCCCACCCCGATATGCGGACAGCGCAGAGATTACATCATCCCGATTAAAATTGATGAGGGCCGCATCTTCTTCGGCCAGCCTGGCAGCGAGCTTTGATTGCTCCCGCTCCAGCTCGAGGAGACGGTCTTTGGTAGTTTCCGTGATTATGCCTTGCTCGATGGCCTTCATCAGGTTCTTTATGCTTCGCTTATTATCCGCAAGCTGGGCCTCGAGGGCGCCTATGGAGGACTGCTCACGATACTCCTTTGCAAACTGCATCGCGCTGTCGGCCAGCCACTCAATCACGTCGTCACGCAGGATATATTCGCGTATGGCTGCTGCCACGGCTTCCTCAATTTTCTCACGGCGCACATTTGTTTTGCTGCATGTCTTGTCGAGCCGCCTCTTCTGGCAGACGTAATAATGGTGCAGCTTGCCGCTTTTCCCCGTCCCGGAGAATCCGACCATCGGGCTTTTGCAGTAGCCGCAAAACAACTTGCCGGTGAGCAGATAATCGCCGTTAAAGCGATGCCGCCCCTGAGGATTCTTTTTCGTTTTCAGCACCTCCTGTACTCGCCAGAACAGCCCCTTGTCTATGATTTGAGGAATACCACCCTCAATGCGGATGTCGCCGTATATGTATACTCCGGTGTATCGTTCGTTGGTCAGCAGCCGGTGGAAGCTGCTGCGGCCCCACGGGCCGCCCTGCCTGGTCTTGATGCCTCTGGCGTTCAGGTCGGCTCCGATGTCGGCAAAGCTCTCACCACAGGCGACCCGGCTGTATATCTCACGGACTACATCATCGTTTGGCGGGTCAAGCACATATCGCATATCTTCGCCCTTCTTATAGCCGAGCGGGAGGGCGCCCGTGATTTTGCAGTTGATGGCGTTGTCGTGCAGGCCGCGCTTGATGTC
>CALWYN010000202.1 GCA_944385755.1 uncultured Oscillospiraceae bacterium | reverse complement strand
CGCCTCCTTACAGATAAGCGTGGGTTCTCAGATACTCCAGCACGGCGTTATAGCCGTCCTCATTCAGGTGGATGCCGTCGCCGTTGCCGTAATCCTCTCGGAGCGAGCCGTCCTCGGCCTTGAGCACACTGCAGGAGTCGGCATATTTTGTGCCGGTCGCCTCGGCCACGTCCTCTATCCAGCCGTTGGCCGCGTTGATCTTCTCATTGCTTATCTGGTCGATATACTGGTAGTCGTTCTCCACCGGGTAGATGGAGTTGCAGATTATCCTCGTGGTGGGGCTGTTCGTCATTACGGAGTTCACCAGGTCGGTGTAGTACAGCTTGAAATTCTCCTCCTCGAGTTCGGCCACGCCGTTTACGCCCAGCGTTATTACCAGATACTCCGGCCTCTTGGTGGCCACGGCCTCCGCTATCGTTATCTCCTCTCCGGTCTCCGGATAGACTATGGTCGCCGCGTTCCAGAGATACAGCGTCAGCGTGCCGCTGGCGGGGGTCCAGACCTGCGTGGTATCCGTGCCGCCCGAGAGGACGCCGTAGTGCCTGAGGCCGTTGGTCGTGCTGTCGCCGAGGAAGGTCAGGCGGTCGATATACTCCTGCCCCGCGTCCTCGGTCTCCCCAAGCCGCGCGGAGGAGGCGGGGTTCGCGCTCTCCGCGGTCCCCGGGTCCGAGCTCTCCGACCCCGGTTCATCCGTCACCTGGCCGCCCTCTGAATCCACGTCTCCGGGCCCGGGGGAATTCGCCTCTGATGAGGGCGGTGCAGTTGTTATGTCAACTCCGCTGCCATCCGTGAACGAGGCAAACAGCAGTGAAAACAGGACTATCAGCAGGCAGGCCACAATCGCGACCGCCCAGACCAGATAAAGTGCGTTCTTGTTGTTTTTCCTATTCATATTGTGACATTTACCGGAGGGGCCGCCGCTGACGCGGCGGCCCCTATCAATTTTTAACGGATTACTCGTTCTCGGCGAGGGCCTTGGCCTCGTCGATTATCTTCTGCTGCACGGCGGCCGGAGCCTCGGCGTAGCGGCAGAAATCCAGCGTGAAGCTGCCGCGGCCCTGGGTCATGCTGCGCAGGTCTATCGCATAGCTAGACATTTCGGCCATGGGCACCTCGGCCTCAACGGTCTGCATACCGCCCTCCGCGTTCATGCCGAGCACGGTGCCGCGCCTCTTGGAGCTTATGTCGCTCATGATATCGCCCATGTTGGCGTCGGGTATGGTGACCTTCAGAGTGCCGATGGGTTCGAGTATGACGGGGCTGGCGTTGACGAGCTCCTTGTAGGCCAGACCGGCGGCCGTCTTGAAGGCCATTTCGCTGGAGTCGACGGGGTGGTAGGAGCCGTCATACAGGGTGGCCTTGAGGTAGACCATGGGGTACCCTGCGAGGACGCCCTTCTGGCAGCACTCTCGCAGGCCCTTTTCAACGGCGGGGAAGAAGTTCTTCGGCACGCTGCCGCCAAAGACGTTCTCCGCAAAGATGAGATCCTCCTGCTCCTCCTGGGGCTCGAACTCTATCCAGACATCGCCGAACTGGCCGTGTCCGCCGGACTGCTTCTTGTGGCGGCCGTGGGCCTTGAGCGGCTTGCGTATCTTCTCGCGGTAGGGCACGCGGGCCGGGCTGAGCTCGACCTCGACGCCGTATTTGCTCTTCAGCTTGCTGCACAGCACGTCGAGCTGGATGTCGCCCGCGCCGGCAATGACCATCTGCTTGGTCTCCGCGTTATTGGTGACGGTGAAGCTGCGGTCCTCCTCGCCGAGACGGCTGAGGCCCTGGGCGACCTTGTCCTCCTGGCCCTTCGTCTTGGGGGCGATGGCCATGGAGTAGCAGGGCTTGGCAAACTCTATGCCCGGCGCGGCCTCGACGGCCTTGGCGTCGCAGAGGGTGTCCGCCGTCTTGGTATCGGAGAGCTTGCTCACCGCGCCGATGTCGCCGCAGCATATCTCCTGCACCTCGATGTTCTTCTTGCCCTGCATGTAGTAGATGTGGCCGAGCTTCTCCTGGGCCCCGGAGCGGGCGTTGGTCAGCGTCATGTCCGGAGTGACCTTTCCGGCGATGACCTTGAAGAGGGAGAACTTGCCGAACTGGTCGGAGATGGTCTTGTAGACTATGGCCTTGGCGGGCGCGGAGGCGTCCACCGGCTTGCCGCCCTCGCGCGGGGCGGGGAAGAAATTCCTGATGGCGTCGAGTAGCTCCAGCGTGCCGATTCCCATGGTGGCGCTGCCGCAGAACACGGGGACTATCTCGCCGTCGGCTATGCCGGCGGTCAGAGCGCCGTAAATCTCGTCGGCGGAGAGCTCCATGGTCTCGAGATACTTCTCCATCAGCTCCTCACTGGTGCCGGCGGCGTTCTCGGCTATCTCATTGTAGAGCTCCTCGACGCGGTCGGCCATGTCACCGGGTATCGGGCACTCGCTGCGCTTACCGCCGTTGTACTTGTAGGCCTTGCGGGCGATGATGTCCACTATGCCGACAGCCTTGCCGCCCTCAATTATGGGCGCGGCCATGGGGCTGAGGCTGGGGCCGAACTTCTCGCGCATCTGGCTGAGAGCGGAGAAATAGTCGGCGTGCTCCTCGTCTATCTTGGAGATATATATTGCGCGGGGCAGGCCGGCATCGGTGAGGCTCTTCCAGGCCTTTTCAGCTCCGACATTCAGCCCATCCTTGGCGGAGACGCAGATTATGCCGGTGTCGGCGACGCGCAGGGCCTCGGCGACCTCACCGGCGAAGTCAAAGTATCCCGGAGTGTCGATGATATTTATCTTCGTCTTCTGATACTCCACATACATCGTGCTTGCCGAGATGCTGATATGGCGGCGAATCTCCTCCGCGTCGTAGTCAGAGACGGAGTTGCCCGCCGCGGTGCTCCCCAGGCGGTCGGTCACGCCGGTAAGGAAAAGCATGCTCTCGGCGAGGCTGGATTTGCCGTTGCCGCCGTGTCCCAGCAGCGCGATATTGCGGATATCCTTCGTAGCATAGCTCATGTTGATGGTCCTCTCCTTATATTTTAAACTATTGTCTTGCACTCGCACAGCACTTAATTATACAATAACAGCAGTGGATTGGCAATAGCTAAAATGTGAACGTATCTTAAAAATAAGGGAGAAAACGCCCAATAAAGGGACGGGGCGCCGCCGCCCTGTCCCTCATATTTCCGCTCAGCGATGTCACTTTCCCTGATACACGGCCTGCCGCTTCTCCAGGAAGGCCGAAATTCCCTCTTTGAAATCGTCGGTCTTGCTGAGCTCGTCGAGACTGCGCTCTTCCAGCTCAAGATATTCACCCAGCCCCGAATACATGCTGGCGTTTATCATCTCCTTGAGCTTGGCGTAGGCCCTAGACGGTCCGGCGGCATATTTGTCCGCCAGCTCATAGGCCCTGGCCAGCAGCTCCTCGGACGGGCAGACCTGGCTGATAAGCCCGAGCGAGAGCGCCTCCTCCGCCTTCATCACACGCCCTGTGCTCATGAGCTCAAATGCCCTCGCCTGCCCGATGAGGCGGGGCAGTGTAAAGCAGCCGCCCGTATCCGGGGCGAGGCCTATGTTCACAAAGGCCTCGATGAACTTGGCGTTGTCCGCGGCTATGGCTATGTCGCAGGCAAACACGAGATTGCAGCCCCCGCCCGCGGCGGCGCCGTGGACGGCGCATATCACAGGCTTGGGCAGGGCGCGTATGGCCATGACAACCCTGCCTACCTTCCCCACCAGCGGCCCCAGGCCAAATCCGGGCTTCTCCAGCTCCTGCTTGAAATACTTTATATCTCCGCCGCCGCAGAAAGCCCTTCCGGCTCCGCGTATTATCACCGTTTTTACTCCGTCGTCGGCCGCGCAGAGGCCCAGGGCGGCCAGCATTTCGTCCATGGACTCGTCGTTCATCGGGTTGAGCGTCTGCGGCTGGTTCATGACTATTTCCGCGACGCCGTTTCTGACGCTGTAGAGCACGGTCCTGAATTCCATCTTTTGCTCCTTTCTGCAATACCTCTTCTCAAAGCCACCCGGGAGGCCGGTGGCGGCTCTCGCCCGGATTATTTCCTGGGCATCAGATACTTGTAGTACTTTCCGGGCATCTTCGGCTGGGCGGTTATCCCCGCGAAGCCGGTCGGGTAGCGGGCATAGCCTGCGGCGTGGACGGCCTCTATGCCTTTTGCCGTCGTCTCGAGGAACCTGGCGGGCAGGGCGAATACCAGCTCGTCATCCTGCGTGTGCCCGAAGACGCGCTCGCCGCCGCCGGGAATCACGATGGTCGGCTCCTGGCGGACGTACACCTTGTTGATATAGCTCGCGCAGGCCAGACGGCCCAGCGTGTAGCTCGCGACGCCGTCCCCGGTGTAGTAGGCGTAGCCCTGCGCCATGCGCGTGGCCTGCGCGCTGTTGCCGTAGACCAGCACGATGTCGGGCTCGAACTCCGCGCTCTCATAGGGCGCGACCCAGATGGCCTTGGGTGCCTCGTCGAGAAGGACGTTTGCCGCCTCAATTTTAACGGCCGCCTCCTCATTTCCCGCGTAGCCGGGCATGGCGACTTTTCCGGCGAGCAGGTTCTCCGTGGGCAGATAGCCGAAGGCGCAGAGCGCCGGAGGACAGGCGTGGTCCTCCTTGCGGAACACCATGGTCATCCCCATGCGCCTCGCCGCGCTGACGCCCTGGCAGATGGTCAGCGGATAGCCGAACTTGTCCATGGGCATTACGGCCCCGTCCGGCGGCGTCTCGTCCCCGAATGCCAGGTGTATCGCCACCGGGTCGGTCTGCGGGCGGATGTACTTCTTCACGTTTTCAAGAAACAGTTCCCTAGTCGGCATGAGTGTTCCTCCTTTTTATAATAATAATCTCTCGGAATCTTAATCCCTTGATTCATAAGGGGGTTAGATTCCTTTTTTATTAAAATCCCCCACTTTTTTTGCCAAAAACACTTGACAAATCGCCCAAAATTTGCGGCGAAGCCGATTG
>CALWYN010000201.1 GCA_944385755.1 uncultured Oscillospiraceae bacterium | reverse complement strand
CGCGGAAGACGATGCCGTCCCCGTCGTGCGGCGAGACGGTGACGGAGCCGGCCGTCCAGTCTATCTCAAGCGAGGTGATGCTGCTCTCGCCGGCCTCCGCGCCATTTTCAGTGATTACAGCCAGATTATAGCCCAAAGGAGTACATAAGACAAGCCCCGCGGGCGTTTCGTCCGCGGGGCCGTTGGTAAGGGATATTTACAGAAGCCCGAAATGCGCGCTGTCCATCAGTTCTCCCATCAGGCAGAGGCAGAAGGGGTGCCCTGCCGGGTCAAACATAACCCGCCAGCCGTCGGAGAACTGCCGGCCGGAGATCACCGCGCCGCAGCTGACGGCGTGTTCCACTGCCTTTTCCAGATTGTCAACCGCGAAGTCCAGATGTGCCATCTGCTGCTGCCGGCCCTCCTCTTCCGGCCATGCCGGGGGCACATAGCTGTCGTTTTTCTGAAACGTCAGGCCCGGGTACATGCCCTGGGCGCAGCCCGGCGGCCCCACACAGGCAAATTCCCCGTCGCAGAACACCAGCTCCCAGTTGAGCAGCCGCGCATAGAACTGGGCCAGCTCAAGCGGTTCCGGGCAGTCTATGGTAAATGAATACAGCTTTATCCTCGCGCCATCGTACACAGGTTCCGCCCCCTGTTCAGCAGGAATTGAAGTCACCCAATTATAGCATATTCCCGCGCGGGCGCATACCATTTTGAGCTGGACGGCGCAAACTTTTTGAGAGGCGGTGATTGGGGCCGAACAAGCGTGCGCGGCCACCTCCGCGTACCGGCAAGGCGAATATTGTGACACGGTCTCTCTCCCGCGGCCGGAGCGCCGGTCCATGCCGCCAGGCGGCAGTTTTGACGCGTCACGGCCGGTCTTACGGGACATTTTCTGCCATACGGAAACGGCAAAAACTTATTACATAACGTAGGGCGCCGGTGGAGCGCGGGACATTCGGACACCTTCCCGCGGCTGCGGCGGGAGAAATACAACCGGGGCCGCGGAGATTCCGCGCGGCGGACACAGCGATGAGGGCGGCCTATCAAAAAGCCCGTACCTCAGTGGCCGGAGGTGCGGGCCCCTTTCGCCGATGGCGCGTGCCCTCAGCCATAGATATTTCGTATGGCAAGCGATAAAACATAGGTATTTTACATAAATGCCCGCGGACGCTATAATGTTCTGCGTCAGGATATGGGACATATCTGAAAACGGCATCTGCAAGGAAGTGAAGTATGAAACGCGTATTAATTCTCTCCATCGCCTGCGCTATGCTGCTGTCGCTCGCGGCCTGCGGCGGGGCGGCCGCGCCAATTTCGACTGCGACGCCTGACAGCGCCGTTTCAACACCTGCCGCAACGCAGGATCCGGCCCCGGGCTCTGCGCCCGTGAGCCCGGGCGAGGCCCCTACGGTGTACATGACCACGGACATAAGCGCGGGCGGCCTCGTCGCCGTATACGAGGCGCTCGGCGCGGAGCCGTCGGGAAATATTGCGATCAAGCTCTCCACCGGCGAGCCGGGCAGCAACTATCTGCGCCCCGAGCTCATAGGCGAGCTGGTGCAGAGCTTCGACGAGCCGACGATCGTCGAGTGCAACACCGCCTACGGCGGCTCGAGGGCGAACACGGCCATGCACTACCAGGTGGCCGAGGACCACGGCTACACAGACCTCGCGGACGTGGACATCATGGACGAGGACGGCTCCATGACCCTGCCCGTGACCGGCGGGACGAACCTTACGGAGAACTACGTCGGCGCGCACTTTGCAGACTACGACTACTTCGTCGTGCTCTCGCACTTCAAGGGCCACGCGATGGCGGGCTACGGCGGCGCGATAAAGAACATCTCTATCGGCATCGCCAGCGCGGATGGCAAGACGCACATCCACACCGGCGGGCAGGGCGGCAGCATGTGGAGCGCCGACCAGGACGCCTTCCTCGAGAGCATGGCCGAGGCGGGCAAGAGCGTCGTCGACGCGCTGGAGGGGAATATCCTCTACGTCAACGTCATGAACCGCCTGAGCGTGGACTGCGACTGCGACTCCAGCCCCGCTGAGCCGGACATGCACGACATCGGCATACTCGCGAGTTTCGACCCCGTGGCGCTCGACCAGGCGTGTATCGACCTCGTCTACGCCGCCGAGGACGGTGAGAGCCTCATAAACCGCATCGAGAGCCGCAACGGCCTGCACACGCTCGAGCACGCGGAGGCAATCGGCCTCGGCAGCAGGACGTATGAGCTCGTGAGCATAGATTAAAGGAGATACGGCAATGAAATACACAAAACTAGGCAATTCCGACCTGACCGTCTCGCGCGTCTGCATGGGCTGTATGGGCTTCGGCGACGCGGCGCACGGCCAGCACACCTGGACGGTGGACGAGGACACGACCCGCGGGATAGTGAAGCACGGCCTCGACCTCGGGATAAACTTCTTCGACACGGCCATCGCCTATCAGAGCGGCACAAGCGAGCAATATCTGGGCCGCGCGCTGCGCGACTTCACCAGCCGCGACAAGGTTGTCGTCGCCACCAAGTTCCTCCCGCTCACCAACGAGGAGATCGAGCGCGGCGTCACGGCTCAGCAGCACATCGGGACTATGATAGACGCCAGCCTCAAAAACCTCGGCATGGACTACGTTGACCTCTACATCTACCACATGTGGGACTACCGCGTACCGCTCCACGGCATCATGGACGGCCTGAACCGCGTGGTGAAGGCCGGCAAGGCGAGGTACATAGGCATCTCCAACTGCTTTGCCTACCAGCTCGCGAAGGCCAACGCGCTCGCTGAGCGCGAGGGCTTTGCCAAATTCGTCGCCGTCGAGAACCACTACAACCTCATCTTCCGCGAGGAGGAGCGCGAGATGGCCAAGCTCTGCGCCGAGGACAACATCGCCATGATGCCCTACAGCTCCCTCGCGGGCGGCAGGCTTTCAAAGCATCCCGGCGAGACGAGCAAGCGGCTCCAGGAAGACGATTACGCCCGGCTCAAGTATGACGCCACCGCCGCGCAGGACGCCGTAATAATAAACCGCGTGGCTGAAATTGCGGGCAAACGCGGCGTGACCATGACCGAGGTGGCGCTCGCGTGGCTGATGACGAAGGTGACCGCTCCCATCGCGGGCGCGACGAAGCTGCACCACGTGGACGGCCCGGCGAAGGCCGTGGACCTCGAGCTGACGGCGGAGGAGTGCGCGTATCTGGAGGAGCCCTACGTCCCGCACCGGCTCGTCGGCGTAATGGCGCAGAACACCCCCGCTGCCTCCGCCGAGCAGCACGTGTGGTCGACCGGCAGCCAGAAAATATAACCCATGGGGGCAATACGCCGGGAATTTATATACCTCTGGTACTATTTCAGCGTCCAACTCGAACAGATCTTCCTCTGGTGGGTGCTGGGCATGCTGATAGGCTCGGCGGTGAGCGTGTTCGCCAGGGGACGGATAAACTCTGCCTTCGAGCGCCTGGACGCGTCGCGTGCGGGGACGCTCGCCGTTGTCCCCGCCGCGCTGCTCGGCATATGCTCTCCGCTGTGCATGTACGGCACCATCCCCATCGCCGCGGGCTTTTCCCGCGGCGGCGCGCGCGACGAGCTGCTCGCCGCCTTTATGATGAGCTCCATACTGCTCAACCCGCAGCTGATTGCGTACAGCGCCGCCCTCGGCCCCGCCGTGCTGGCGCTGCGCGTAATATCCTGCCTGCTCTGCGGAATTATTGCCGGGCTGCTGGTGTGCTTCTGCTGCCGTGGCCGCGCGTTTTTCCGCTTCGAGAGCTTTAACGGCGAGGCGGCGAACCGCGACACCGACCCGGACATGGCCCTGCGCTATCTGAAGAACCTTTGGCGCAACGTGAAGGCCACGGGGCCGATGTTCCTGCTGGGCGTGCTGCTCTCGGCGCTCTTTCAGCGATATGTGCCCGCGGACGCCTTCGCCTCGCTCTTCGCGGGTAACGAGGGCTTCGGCGTACTCATGGCGGCGACGATAGGCGTGCCGCTCTACGCCTGCGGCGGCGGGACGATACCGCTGCTGCAACAGTGGCTCTACGACGGCATGAGCCTCGGCGCGGCAGCAGCCTTCATGATAACCGGCCCCGCGACCAAGATAACCAACCTCGGCGCGCTGAAAATAGTGCTCGGCGCGCGGAATTTCGCCATATACCTCGCGTATGTAATCCTTTTCGCCCTCCTGACGGGGCTCATAACCAACATGATTTTCTAGGAGGAAACACAATGAAAAAGAACATAGGCAACGCGCTCGCCCTCTACCCCACCCCGCTGGTCGTCATCGGCGCCATGGTGGACGGCAGGCCCAACTGGCTCATAGCCGGGCACGTGGGTATAATCGGCCACGACCGCGTCATGGTCTCGCTCGCCAAACCGCACTACACCAACAAGGGCATCAAGGAGACGAAGAAGCTCTCCATCAACATCGTCACCGAGGACTTCCTGCCCCAGGCCGACCGCGCGGGCTGCGTCAGCGGCGCTAAGGAGGACAAGAGCGGTCTCTTTGACTTCACCGTCGGCGAGAACGGCACGCCGATGGTGTCCCAGTCCCCGGTCGTCATGGAGTGCAGCGTCGGGGACATCTACGAGACGGCGGGCTTCGAGAGCTTCATCTGCACCATCGACAACACCTACGCCGACGAGGGCGTTCTCACTCCCGAGGGCAAGATAGATTACCGCGCGCTGAAGCCCGTGCTGTTTGAAATGCCCACCTACGAATATCTCCGCACCGGCGAGGTCATCGGCAAGTGCATGACGCTCGGGAAGTGAGACGCACATGAAATGCGCGAATACCGCCCAGCGGGCCCATGAGGCTGCACGTCCGATATAAAGACCTGCAAAGTAAAAAAGAGGGGCGAATTCGCCCCTCTCTTTTTCTGTGCCTGCGGCATCCCCGGTCCGTACCACCCGGAGATCACTTCAGCCCCTTGCCCAGCTCATAGGCCGCCTGCATGTACTTTGAGCGTTTGGTCATGCCGGGCGTGCCGCAGCCATAGCCCAGCACCATGCCCATATCCCTCATGGAGAGATAGCGCACAAGCGTCCTGTAGTGCGCCGTGAGCGCGTCAAAGGTCCAGTCATCGCTGTTCCAGGCGGTGCAAATCAGCGCACACTTCATGTGTCTCGCCGTGAGGCTCATGTTGAAGGCGCAGAAGCGGTCGACGAGCTTTTTGAGCTGTGAGGACATGCCATAGTAGTAGAGCGGGGTTACAAATACCAGCATGTCGGCCGAGAGTATTTCCGGCCTGAGTTCCTCCATGGCGTCCTTCTGCGCGCAGGGGCCCTCGTAGCCGCAGTGTACACAGCCTTTGCAGGGGTGTATGTCCGTGCGCGTTGCATCAATTACGGAGACGGTGTGCCCGGTCTCCTCGGCTCCCCTCCTGAACTGCTCGGCCAACGAATTTGACGAGCCGTGCTTGACCGGGCTGCCCTCAAGCATAACTATTTTCATATTTTCCATCCGCCTTTCTTTTATCGGTGTGAGCTGCCTTGCGGACCCGGCCGGAGCGCCGGCAGAGGAACAGCTGCCGGACACCTCTGTCCACCGCCGCCCGGCCGCCGCGGCCCCATTGTTTGGGGTGCGGACGCCTGGTGGCACTGCGGCTTTCCCCTATTCCCACATCGTCGCCCATAGTGATGGGTCCCGCACGGGACAGGTGGAGGTATTTGCCTCCATTGCCCATGCGAATTCAGGGAGGAAACCGGCTCAGAGTCCGATGCCAGGAGCCAAAATTGCGCGGCCGGCGCTTGGTCCGCAGTGCTTTTGCCCCCGACAGGTTTTGATAACTGTATTATAGATTCACTGGCTCACAATGTCTAATGCCTGTGTTTTATCGCATATCATTCTTTTTGAGCATGATAAAGGGAGACGGAATAAAGAAAAGCCGTGTAATTCGTTGGAATTACACGGCTTTTCTTTGTTGGCGAGCGTTTTTACAGCGTTCGGGCGTATAATCCGGCTCAAAACAAAACCGAAGCCCAGCACAGCGGGTTCAGTTTTGGAAGGAGGAGCAAGGGAGCGGGCGGATGGCGTCTTTTTTGCCGCAGGCATAAAAAGACGCCGGAGCAAAGCGGACTTTGCCCCGGCTTGGTCCGGGTGCTCTTACAGCATTTGAACGTATGGACTGGATAAAAACAAAACCGAAGCCCAGCACAGCGGGTTCGGTTTTGGAAGGAGGAGCAAGGGAGCGGGCGGACGGTGTCTTTTTTGCCGCAGGCATAAAAAGACGCCGGAGCAAAGCGGACTTTGCTCCGACGTGGTCCGAGTGACTGGATTTGAACCAGCGGCCTCTTGAACCCCATTCAAGCGCGCTACCATCTGCGCCACACCCGGATATCGCCCGACTATAATAGCATATCGGCCGGCAGAATGCAAGCATTATTTTTACCTTTTTAGAGCCTGCGCCCGCGGCTCCGACGCCGCGGGCGCTTAGCAAAAGAGGTTACTTCGCCACGGCGTCCTTCAGGGCCTTTCCGGCCTTGAACTGCGGGACGCGGGACGCGGGGATGATTATCTCCTCGCGGGTCCTGGGATTGCGGCCCACGCGCTCGCTGCGGTTCTTGACGTCAAAGCTGCCAAAGCCAACGAGGGAAACCCTCTCGCCCGCTATGAGTTCCTCAGTGATGACCTCAAAAGCGGCGTTTATAGCCTTTTCTGCGTCTTTTCTCGAGATATCCGCCCTGTCGGCGGCGGCGGTGATGAGTTCTGCCTTGTTCATTGGTATTCCTCCTGAAAAATTGCTGAAACAGCCTATATAGAAAGCCGCTTGGCGAGCGGGTTTCTTACAATTTAACTTCCACGGGCTCTTTGCCCTCCAGATCGTGCCGGGCCCTCTGATATATGACTTCCATCTCCGCGAGGCTCATGTCCTCCAGGCGCTTGCCCTCCCGGGAGGCGCCCTCTTCCAGGTAACGGAAGCGGCGGACAAATTTTTCGCAGGCGGCGTGCAGCAGCTCCTCACAGTCGAGCTTGTAAAAGCGCGCCACGTTTACTGTGGAAAAGAGCAGGTCCCCCAGCTCTTCCCGGATGTTCTCGAGGTCGCCGGCGTCAATCCCCTCCTGGAGCTCCTCCGTCTCCTCGCGGACCTTGTCCATGGCGCCCCCCACCGTGGGCCAGTCAAAGCCCAGCTTCGCGGCCTTGTGCTGGATCTTGTCCGCGCGCCACAGCGCCGGCATGGCGCGCGACACGCCGTCCATGGCGGAGGCCACGGTGTCCTGGGCGCGGTCCGCCCGCTTTATCGCGTCCCAGTTGTCGAGCACCTTGTCGCTCGTCTCGGCGTTCACGCCGCCGAATACGTGGGGGTGGCGGTGCACCAGCTTCCTGCAGGCCTCGTCGGCCACGGCGTCGAGGTTCCAGTGCCCCTGCTCCGCCTCCATGCGCGCGTGGAATATGACCTGCATCAGAAGGTCGCCGAGCTCCTCGCGCAGATGGTCTCCGTCGCGCTCATCTATCGCCTCGCAGACCTCGTACGCCTCCTCCAGGACATTGCGCCTGATGCTCTCGTGCGTCTGCTCCCTGTCCCAGGGGCAGCCGCGCTCCGACCGGAGATAGGCTATGAGATTCACAAAATCCCTCAGATCATAGCGGTCCTTGCACACAAAATCTAACATACCCACAACACCTTCTGCAAGTAGTTTTTTCATTTAGCGGGGATATAATGCGGACTTTTTTATTATGTTTACCGGATGCGCAGCAATCTGGCTATTTTATCCCCTCTGGGTATGAGGCGCATATCCTCATATGTGACGGCCCGGGTGGCCACAACCATGACGAGGTAGACGAACACGGCCACGAATATGGCGACGCACATGCACACGGCCATCACCAGCCGGCCCATATCCGCTCCGCCTATGAAGCGCACGGCAAGCCCGTACACCGCCCAGGCCGAGAGGCCCATTACGGCAGAGCTTACCGCGGGCCGCAGCAGCACTTTCACATAGTTGGGCGGGCGCTTCATGCAGCTGTGCAAAAACACGCAGTTCATCAGGCACATCACGGCGTAGCAGCATATCGTGCCTATGGGCGCGCCGACTATGTTCACATCCGGATTACCCACGAGGACCCAGTTGACGGCGAGCTTCACCGCGCCGCCGGCGAGCATGGACCAGACGGGGTATTTCTCGTTCCCGCCGGCCTGGAGGATGGCGTTGGTCATCAGGGCCATGCAGACGAAGAACGAGGCCACGCCCAGCCAGACCAGCAGCGTGGGGCCTATCTCATGCGTGTCGGAATAGAGCACATTGACTATGGGGTAAGCCAGCACCGAGAGCCCCACGCCCATTGGGAGGGAAATCACGGCCGAGATGCGCAGCGAGGATTCGGCGATCTCCCCCGCCCCGGCCTGGTCACGGGACGCCACTGCCGCCGAAATTGCCGGCACCACGGAGATGGTGAGCGGGGTAATGAAGGCGGCCGGGAGGTTATACAGCGTGAGCATGGCGGAATATGAGCCGTAGAGCGTATCGGCCAGCGTCGGGTCCAGCCCCGCGTCCAGCAGGCGGATGTTCACGAGGTTCGTGTCCAGCAGGGTTATGACGCTCATGACGGAGGCCCCGAGCGTTATGGGGACGCCTATCTTGACAAAACGCGCGAAGGTGGCGCCGGCCCCGTCGGGGACGTCGCCGGAATTCCGGGAGGCCCGGTATGGGCGGGATTTTACCGCCATGTAGATAAGCGCGGCCAGCGCGCCCGCTGTGACCCCGAATATGGCCCCGGCCGAAGCCATTGGCACGCTCTCCCCGCTGTGTATGAGCCACTCCGCCAGCGAGAGGCCGACTATTACCTTTACCAGCACCTCGAGCACCTGGCCGACGGTCGTCGGCCTCATGTCCGAATGGCCCTGGATATAGCCCCTGTAGGCGCTTGTGAGGCACACGAGCAGCACGGCGGGGGCCAGTGCAAAGACGCTCTGGGTGCTCTCCGGGGTGTGCACGAGGATAATCGCCATCTCCGACGGGAAGAGCAGCATGAGCGCGGTGAGCAGGGCGCCGAGCACCGCGAGGGTGACATAGGCGACTCTGAATGTGCTGCGCACCTGGTTATATCTCCCCAGGGTGTTGGCCTCCGATATCATCCGGGAGAGGGCCACCGGCAGTCCGGCGGTGGAGATTGTCAGCAGGACGTTATATATGCTGTATGCCGCGTTGAAGTAGCCGTATCCGGCGTCCCCGAGTATGTTGCGGAGAGGGATCTTGTATATGGCGCCGAGTATCTTCATTATCACTACGCCGGCCGCGAGTATGGCTGCGCCGTGGAGATAATTCTGCTTTCTGGGTTCTGACAAAGATATACCCCCAATCCGGCGCCGACGGGCACCGAATGCTTACTCTACACTAAAAGTATGAAAAAATCAAGTAAATATGCCGTTCAAAGTGCGCACAGGCCGGATTTTTTGCTCAAATCCCCTGATGTGTCCGGTCAGAAGCGCAAAAATCCCCTCCCGCCATGGCGGGAGGGGATGACGGTCCGCTTATTTTGAAGCCTCTTCCGCTTCGCATTTCCGGAGTATCTCCATAAATTCCTCTCCGGTGATGGTCTCCTTCTCCAGCAGGTAGCCGGCAAGGCGGTGCAGCGCGGGCTCGTTGGCCTTCAGTATATCTATGGCTTTCTGGTGCTGCTGCTTCACCACGGCGATCACCGCGTCGTCTATCTCGCCCGCGGTCCTCTCGCTGCAGGCCAGGGAGCTGTCCCCGCCCAGGTATTTGTTGGACTGCACTTCGAGCGCAACCATGTCAAACTTGTCGCTCATGCCGTAGCGTGTGAGCATGGCGCGGGCGAGCTTGGTGGCCTGCTCGATGTCGTTGCTGGCCCCGGTGGTGATGCTGCCGAAAACCACTTCCTCGGCGGCGCGCCCACCTGTGAGCGTGGCTATCTTGTTCTCTATCTCCTCGCGGCTCATGAGGACGCGGTCGCCCTCGTCCACCTGCATGGTGTAGCCCAGGGCGCCGGAGGTGCGCGGGACTATGGTTATCTTCGTCACAGGGGCGCTGTTGCTCTGCTTGGCCGCCACGAGCGCGTGCCCGGTCTCGTGGTATGCCACGGTACGCTTGTCCTTCTCGCTGAGAACGGCGTTCTTGCGCTGCGCGCCGGCTATTACGGTCTCCACGCTCTCCTCCAGGTCGGCCTGCTCAACTATGCCGCGGCCCATTTTAACCGCGCGGATAGCCGCCTCGTTTATTATGTTGGCGAGCTCCGCGCCGGAGGCACCGCTGGTTGCGCGGGCGATGGCCCTGAGGTCCACGTCGCCGCTCATGCGCACGTCCTTGGCGTGCACTTTCAGTATGGCCTCGCGGCCGGCGAGATCCGGCAGCTCGACAGGTATGCGGCGGTCAAAGCGGCCGGGCCGCAGCAGCGCGGGGTCGAGGCTCTCGGGGCGGTTGGTGGCGGCGAGTATGACGACGCCCTTTGTGGCGTCGAAGCCGTCCATCTCGGCCAGGAGCTGGTTCAGGGTCTGTTCGCGCTCGTCGTTGCCGCCGTAGGCGCCGCTGTCGCGCTTTTTGCCTATCGTGTCTATCTCGTCTATGAACACTATGCATGGGGCCTTTTCACCGGCCTGCTTGAACAGGTCGCGGACCTTGGCGGCGCCCATGCCCACGAACATCTCCACGAATTCGCTGCCGGATATCGAGAAGAACGGCACATGCGCCTCGCCGGCGACGGCGCGGGCCAGCAGGGTCTTGCCGGTGCCCGGAGGGCCGACCAGCAGGGCGCCCTTGGGCAGCTTTGCGCCTATCTCGGCGTACTTCTGCGGGTTATGCAGGAAGTCGACTATCTCCTTGAGGGCCTCCTTGGCCTCGTCCTGCCCGGCGACGTCGGCAAAGGTCTTGCCCGTCTCAGTCTCGGCGTAAATCTTGGCGCCGGATTTCCCAAAGCTCATACTGGGCATTCCGTTCCCGCCGGCCATCTTCTTTATCATCGAGCTGTAGAACCAGGAGCCGATGCCGAAGATGAGCACCATGGGCAGTATCCACGTCAGGAAGAAGCTCAGCAGCGGGGAATTCTGAGTGGGTATTTCGTTCGCATAGGTTATCTCGTTCGGCGCGTTCTCTATCCGGTCAACCAGATTCTGGTCCGGGAAAATGCCCGTCTTATAAATCTGCTCGGTGCCGCTGTCGTCCGTGGCGATGAATACTATCTGCGACTCCTCTTCCTCATATGCTATCTGCTGTACCTGGCCGCCCTCGACCATGTCGAGAAAGTCGTTGTAGCCTACCTCGGTGACCTGCCGCTGCAGCATCGACGGGAAAAGAAGGGCGTTGAGTAAGATAAGGACCAGCAGCGTTATGATGTAGTAGTATGCTATATTTCTTCTGGGTTTTCGCCTGTCGTTTTCCGGTTCCTGTATCATGAAACACGCACCCCTTCAAAGAGAGTTATTTTCAAGCTGATATATTATACAATATAAAATTTGAACTTTCTTTATACAAGTTATGAACGAATGTAAAATTATTAGGAACTTAAGCTTTTTCCCGGCGTCTCATGAACAAATGGGTATGCGGAGGTGGACTTATGAAGAAAATAACTGTCCTGCTCGCCCTGCTGCTGCTGGCGCTTCCGGGATGTTCAGCCGCGGATGCCGGGCTGCTCGGCGGCGTGACGCCGGCCGAAACGGGGGACGCGGCGGACGCCGCGGCTCTCACGGCGGACTTCACCGCGAGGCTGTTTTCCGAGGTCTATGACGGCGGGGACACGCTGGTCTCGCCTGTGAGCGTCCTCGCGGCCCTGGCCATGACCGGGGCCGGGGCGCGGGAGAACACCCTCGCGCAGATGGAGGCAGTTTTCGGCGCGGACGCGGAGACGGTGCGTCTCGCCCTCGCGGCGTATATGTCCGGCATTGAGGGTACCGGGACAAAAATCGCCAACTCCATCTGGATTCGGGGCGACGGGACGTTTGAAGCGGAGCAGGACTTCCTCTCCGCCTGCGCGTCATTTGCCGGGGCGGAGGTGTTTGAACGGGAATTCAACAATGCCGCCCGCCGCGAGCTAAACGCCTGGGTCAGCGAGCGGACGGACGGGATGATAGAGGACATGCTGGAGGAGATGAGCGCGGACGCGGTCATGTACCTCGTGAACGCCCTGGCCTTTGAGGCCGGCTGGGAGGCCGAGTACAGGGAGCGCCAGCTCGGCGACGGCGTTTTCCACGCGTCCGGCGGGGACAGGACCGTGCAGATGATGTGGAGCGAGGAGCGGATTTTCCTCGAGGGCGAGGGCTTTACGGGCTTCATGAAGTCCTACGAGGGCGGGCGCTACGCCTTTGCGGCCCTGCTGCCGGATGAGGACATCGGCCTCGGCGGGCTCGTCGCTTCAATGACCGGCGAGACGCTGTCCGCCGCTCTCACGGAGGCGGAGAGCACGCCCGTTGTGGCGGCAATGCCCGGCTTCAGCCTGGAATTTGAGGACGAGCTGAGCGAGGCGCTCGCGGTAATGGGCATGCCGGACGCGTTCAGCGCCTCTCTTGCCGACTTCTCCGGCATGGGCTACTCGGATGTGGGCAATCTCTATATCAACCGCGTGCTGCACAAGGCCTTCATCGACGTGACGCCCCTCGGCACCCGGGCCGGCGCGGCCACGGTGGTGGAGATGGGGGACAGCGCCGCCGCCCCGGCGGAGGAGCCCCCGGCCGTGCTGCTAGACAGGCCGTTCCTCTTTATGATAGCCGACACGGAGTACAACATCCCCCTCTTCATCGGCGCGGTCACGGGCGAGACATTCTGAGCGGGAGGACAAAATGAAAAAGACTGCTCTCATACTGGCGCTCGCGCTGCTGCTGTCACTGGCCGGCTGCGGCGCCGCCTCACCCGAAAACCTTGTAACCGGTTCCGGCCCCGCGCCCGGCGAGCTGTCCGGCGAGGCGGCGGACGCCGTCGCCGGGTTCTCACTGGAGCTGCTGCGCGCCGTGCGCGGCGGCGCGGAGGGAAACACACTGCTCTCGCCGCTCTCCGCGCTGTTTGCCCTAGGTATGACCGCCAACGGCGCCGGCGGAGAGACCCTGGCCCAGATGGAGGAGGTATTCGGCCTCGACAGGGCTCCGCTGAACTCCGCCCTCGCCGCCGTCGCGGCCTCAATGGGCCCACAATCGCTCGCCGCGAACTCGCTCTGGATAAATGACAGCGGGGATTTCACCCCCGGCGAGGATTTCCTGGCCATCTGCGGGGAGTATTACGATGCGGGCGTGTTCGCCGAACCGTTTGACGCCTCCACGCTGGACGCCATAAACGCTTGGGTCAGCGAGCACACCGGCGGGCTGATAGATGAAATCATTGGAGAGATACCCGATGACGCCGTGCTGTACCTTGTGAACGCGATGTCCTTCGACGCGGACTGGGAGACCGTCTACCGCGAGGACCAGGTCCGGGAAGGGGTGTTCACCGCCCCGGACGGGACAGAGCAAGACGTGGATTTCCTGTACAGCGAGGAGAGCGCATACCTCGAGGGCGAGGGCTTCACCGGCTTCATGAAGCCCTACGAGGGCGGGCGCTACGCCTTTGCCGCGCTGCTGCCGGAGGAGGACTCGAGCCCTGAGGAGCTGCTTGCCGGCTTGGACGGCGCCGGGCTGCGCGCCCTGCTCACTTCGCCGCAGAGCGTGAGCGTCCAGGCCGCTGTGCCCAGATTTGAGAGCGGCAGCAGCGCGGAGCTCTCCGAAACGCTCGAGAGCATGGGCATGGAGGCCGCTTTCGACCCCGGGACGGCGGACTTCGGCGCGCTGGGGCAGTCCGGGATGGGGAACATCTTCATCAACCGCGTGCTGCACAAGACCTTTATCGCGGTGGACGAGCGCGGCACCCGGGCCGGCGCGGCCACTGCGGTGGAGATGCTGGCAGAGGGCGCGGCGGCGGAGACGCATTTTGTCAGGCTCGACCGGCCGTTCGTCTACATGATTGCGGACACGGAGTGCGGCCTGCCCCTGTTCATCGGCGTGCTGGAGCGGGTTTGAGCGCGAGAACCGGCGGCCTCGGGTGCGGGCGGTGAGTAGGCCTCGCACAGGGCAAAATGATGGCCCGACCGGGACGTGAGAGCCGCAGAAAAGCCTTGCAGGCGCGCTATGTGAGCTCAATCCGCAGCCGTGGGGCGGAGGTTCGGGACGATATATGGTTGACGGCGGGGCCGCCCGGACAGTTTGTCCGGGCGGTATGCCTTGGCAGATGGATTTCATAAAGATTCTTTGTTATACTATGCTCGCCGTCAGAATCGGGTATCTTTTACGATACTTGGTATCATAAAAAATCGTACTTGCGGAATCTCTATTGTGGTCATATAATTAAAGCGGTTCAAAAATATGACCTGATATAAGGAGGACGCTCATATGACAAACATTGAAAAAGTAAACCGTTTTCTGGACGAAGCAAAGACTTTCTATTTCCTGACCACCGATGGCGACAGGCCCAAGGGCCGTCCGTTCGGATTCCATCTGTTGGATGAAGGCAAGCTCTATTTTGGGTGTGGGACGTTTAAAAACGTCTTTTCACAGCTGATGAAGAATCCACATGTGGAAGTTCTGGCAGTTCGCGGCAGCGAATTCATGCGTTACGACGGTACGGTGAAAATCGTGAAGGATGCCGCCCTGCTGGAAAAGGTCCGCGCTGCAATGCCAGAGATTATGAGTATGTACGACAAGAACGGCTGGGAAATGGGCCTTTTCTATCTGGAAAACGGTCACGCGGAGATTCGCGGCATAATGGATTTAAAAGAGGAATTTGATGTATAAGATAGAGGTAATGGAATGAATCAGGCAATTGAAGCGGATTCAACAGTTGAAGAACGCTTTGGCAAATGTCCATATGCAACGGCGCAAAGTCTGATTGCGGGGAAATGGGCCGTTCTGATTATGCATTATTTAGAAGATGGCCCGGTCCGTTTCAATGAGCTTCAGCGGCTTATGCCGAAAATGACCCACGCGACCCTGTCCGTGCAATTAAAATCCCTGGTGAGCAGCGGGCTGGTGGAGCGGAAACAATACGAGTCCCTTCCGCCGAAAGTGGAATATTCCTTGACAGACATGGGCAGAAAATTTCATCCTGTCATTGAGGCCCTGAAAGTTTGGGGACAGGCCTACATTGATTATTTGAATGCAGGGAACAGTTCGGCCTGAGACCAGGCCGTTTGCCGTGAGGCCGAAAGCCCTTCGGGAGCTGGGGCGCGGCGCCATACTCTGCCGTGGGGGCAAAGCGCCCTGAGCCGGCTCATTCTCCGCCGGCGGAGACCGGGCTGCTGAAAATATTCCGCCGCTCCGTCCCCGAGGCGTCCGCTCCGCCGGTGCGGCCCCACGCGGACGGCGGGCGTGAGCGCGCGGCATGAACAGGAGCCTCCGTATGGCTTTGCCCATACGGAGGCTCCTGTTTTACGGCTCCCGCCCGTCCAGGGCGCCGCCTGTTTCTATCCAATTATGCCGGGCGCTGCCCCTCTCCGCCGCCCCATGAGCTGACCGCCACATAGTAGCCGGCGTAGGTCGTCTCCGTGTACGGCAGTACATACACCGAAACAAATGGGATCACGGTCAGCAGATTCCAGCCTATGAAGGACAGGTCCAGGACGAAGAGCTCCATCTTGCGCCCGTACATCAGCTCCTTGCTCCGGCGTATGCACTCCATGATGCCCATCTCCGGGTTTTCCAGCAGGATGTAAAAGGCCAGCCTGTAGCGGTAGGCCGCCACTATGCCCGGGATGACGAACAGGAGCGACCACAGGAATACAAATATGCCCTCCACTATCTGCAGCCCCAGTATGCGGAAGAACATGCCGAAGCTGTCGAGCAGGTTGCCCACCGAGTTTTCCAGACGCCTTACGGCGCGCAAACAGAAGAGCATGAACCCCGCGCTGAGCATGAGCTGGACGATTGATATGAGCAGGTCTATCAGCCTTCCGGCAAAGTTGGGCTCGGTGAGCCTGTTATAGACGTACATCAGCGTCTCCTGGTCCAGCTCCGCCCCCATGGCATAGGCGTACAGATAGCCCATGATGTCGTCGTAGTTCACCAGGCGCATGGACAGATAGTTCAGCAGATAGCTCACCAGCACAAAGACGAGGGCCGTGATATACGGGTTTGCCCTGGACTCCGCCATGGCCGCCCGGGCGTCCGCTTTCAGCGCGGCCCTGTTTATATTGATTGGCATAGCCGGCCTCCTTGGGTTTATTGGAAAATATCCGGATGTATATGATTATACCAGAGAGTAAAATATATGACAAGCTATCTCAAAAAATTATTGACAAGCGGCGGTTCGGGTGCTATTATAATCGAGCATCCACAATACGCGCGAGTGGTGGAATTGGCAGACTCGCTAGATTCAGGTTCTAGTGT
>CALWYN010000200.1 GCA_944385755.1 uncultured Oscillospiraceae bacterium | reverse complement strand
GATATAGGCGGTAACCTCATAGCCGTTGGTCAGACGCACACGGGCAATCTTGCGCAGGGCGGAATTCGGCTTTTTGGGGGTCGAAGTACGCACCGCGGTGCAGACGCCGCGCTTCTGGGGGCTGGAGAGGTTGGTCTCGCAGTTCTTGAGGGTGTTGAGGCCCTTCTGCATGGCGGGGGACGCGGACTTGTAGGTCGTCTTTTCCCTGCCCTTCCTCACGAGCTGGTTGAATGTCGGCATGTTATTCCTCCTTTCCTCAAAGCTGTGTATTTTCAACCCCTTTTGTAAAAGCGGGGTGAAAAACCCAATTTAGGCGTGGCATACCCACGCGAATTTGAATTTTAGCATATTGCACAAGAATAGTCAAGAATTTTTTACTCATAGAGCTCCAGGAATTCCTCCAGGCAGAGGCCCCTCTCCATGATGTATTCCGCCGCGGTGGTGCCGACATAGCGGAAATGCCAGGGCTCGTTCCAGCCGGTCACGCTCTCCTTGAGCGCCGGGTACCTCAGTATGAATCCGTACTCCGCGCAGTGCTCGGCGAGCCAGTTGAGCAGGTCCTCGTCGATATCCGCAGAGCTCAGGGAGCTGTAATACCTGTCCGTGATGTCGACCGCGAGGCCCGTCTGGTGGTCGCTTGTACCCGGATAGGACGTAACCGTCCTGGCTATCTCCACCGCCTCCTCGTAGGTATAGGTCCCTCCCCAGGCGATCTGGCTGGCGCGCCCGTTGAAGATGTACTCCTGCGAAGAGTAATTTATATACGCGGTCATTATATAAGGTGTAAAGCCCGCGTCACGGGCCCCCTGTATGAAGGCCAGCAGGTAGTCGATGGCCCGCGAGTCAAAGTACTGCGCCGTGCCCTCTATGCTCACCGTCTGTTCCGGCGCGTATGTGCCTATGTTGTGCTCACTGTTCGCCAGTATGAACTCCCAGCTCGAGACGTCGATGTCCGGCCTGTACACCGTGGGCCGCACCGTCGGCTCCGGCGTCTGGGTAACTCCCGGTATGCTTATATCCCCCAGCGCGTTGTCCGGCCCGGCGGCAGCCTGGCCGGAGAGGTTTATCCCCCCGGCCTCGGAGGTGCGGGAGGCGATTATGAGTATGAGGAAGATAGTGAGCATGATAAATGCGAAAGACATGAGTATGTGCCTTGTCCTCACGCGCACCGCCTCCTTTTCTCTCTTGATGTGGGGAAAGTCCATGGCTGACAAGTGATTATATCACCAATGGTGGGGGATGACAAGCCCCGGACTTCCCGCCCCGCCCGGCGGCGTACCGCCTTTTTGCGCGCATCGGGCCTCCGTCGCCGCAAAATTCAGATTTTTCTGTACACCGCGGCAGGAATCTGCTATAATGCATTTGTCACCAAAATGTAATGTCAAGGGCCCGGGCCCTTGACATCTCTGGGTTCCCAGAGAATTTTCCATGCACAGGAGGTAAAACCCATGAAGAGAGCTCTGGCAGTGTTCTTTTCCCTCGTTCTCGTCCTGGCCCTGCTCCCCGCCGGCGCGCTGGCCTATCAAAGCGGGACCATTCCCTACTTTGGCCTGCCGGGCACCGACTTTGACGAGGACACATTCGACACATATTTTTTAATTGACAGCAACGGCAACCTGACCACCGAGGGCGCGAGCGAGAACAGCTATAACGTATACTACGACAGCGCCTCCAATAAGCTCACTCTCAACGACGCCGCGCTGACCAGCACGGTTTATGTGCCCGGCGGTATCACTTTGGAGCTCCTCGGCGCAAATACCATCGGCAGCGAGGGGGATGTCGCCGGCACGGGAGTCCAGATGAACAGCGACGGCGGCATAACCGTCACCGGCGCGGGCAGCCTGACCGCCTGGGTCAATACCGAAGGCATATGGGCCGGCAACAATGAGTCCTACACGGCAAATGACATAAGCATAGACGGCCCCGGTATCACCGTATATAACGAGCAGAGCACGTCAATTTACACCACGGGCTCCATATCCATATCCGGCGGCTCCGTGGTGAATGTCCGGCAGCTCGGTGGCGGTGAGGCCGTAAGCATAGGCGGCACAGCCGAAGTGACCGCCGATTATATCTACTCTGACAAGGTAACTTTCGGCGGCAGCTCCGAGACGACCGTCACCAACACCTCCGGCACCGCGGTAAGCGGCGAATACGGCATTGACATTGAGGAGGGCGCCACCGTCACGGCCTACGGCCACAGTGCGCTGAATTCCTTTGGCGGCGACATCAACATCGCCGGCACTGCAATCCTTTCCACTTCTGCGTATGTTGCCCTTCAAGGCCCCAACAGAGCGGTCTCCGTTGGGCAGGATCCGGATTCCGACTGTTCCATCACCGTCACCGGCACTCTCACGGTCAACTCATCCGGCTATTACGGCATCGCCATATTTGGCATCGGTGAGTTCACGGTCGATGGCGGCACCGTCACCATCAACAATACCCCGTTCGCCATTGTGACAGGCATACCCGACAACTTAGGGATTAGCCCCACCTCCGGCGGCAACGTCACGCTGAAGAATAATGCTGAACTCACAGTAACCGGTGCCGCCATGGGCATGTATCCCCAGCTGAGCTCCAGCGTCCTCACGGTGGAAAACTCCACCGTGGACATCACGGCCTCCAGTTGGGGCCTGTACTGGCCGGGCGAGATAGTGCTCAGGAACGCCAGCGTCACCTGCAGCGCCAACCCCGGTGAATCGGCCATCGGCAACGCGCTGGGCATCACCTATGACTACCCCATATCTTACAGCTTCTACGCCGGTTCCGACGCCGCCTCCGCCGTGCCCATCCCTGTCGGGGACCAGACAGCCCACCTCCAAGACCCGTATGTCAGCATAGTCCCCTCGTCAGAGATCCAGGTGGAGAGTGTGGAGCTGAGCGCCTCCGAGCTCTCCATGAGTCCCGGCCAGACCGGGACGCTCACCGCCTCCGTCTCCCCCGATAACGCGACCGGCCGGGATATCACCTGGGAGAGCAGCGACCCCGCCGTCGCCACCGTGGACCAGGACGGAAACGTCACGGCCGTCGGGCCCGGCACGGCTGTGATATCCGCCACGGCGGGCGGCGTCCGCGCCGAGTGCGTGGTCACCGTCAGCGAACCTTTCGTGCCCGTCCCGGACACCTATGAGATAGAGGTCGTCCCCTCCTCCGGCGGCAGCATAGTCCCCAGCCTGACCAACGCCTCCGCCGGCAGCACCGTCAGAGTGACCGTCACCCCCGACGAGGGCTACGAGTTGGTTTACATAACTGTTGACGGGGAGCGCATCGGCGGCACCTCGTTCACCATGCCCGGCCACGCGGTGGAGGTCTCCGCCGTGTTCGCCGAGATAGGCGCGGAGCTGCCCTTCCTCGACGTGTCCTCCGGCGCCTGGTACTATGACGCCGTGAGCTATGTCTGGTCCAACGGGCTCATGGAGGGCACCTCGGCCCTATATTTTGAGCCCGACGCCCCCATGACCCGCGCCATGTTCTGGGCCGTGCTGGCCCGCATGGACGGGCAGGCCGTCTCCGGCGCGCTCTGGAAGGAGGCCGCCCGCTCCTGGGCAATGGCGGAGGGCGTCTCCGACGGCACCGCCCCCGACGAGCTGATAACCCGCGAGCAGATGGTCACCATGCTCCACCGCTATCTGGGCTCCCCCGCCCCGTCCGGCACGGCGTCCGGCGGCTTCTCCGACGCCGCCGACGTCTCCGGCTGGGCCCTGGACTCCGTGAACTGGGCCCTTGGCGCCGGTGTGCTCACCGGCATGGACGGCGGCGTCCTCTCTCCGCAGGGCAGCGCCACCCGCGCGCAGGCCGCGGCAATGTTCATGCGCCTGGCCTGAGCCCACCCGCCCTTTCGCCATTTTAATATCTTTTGCGCACACGGCCCCCGGAATATCCGGGGGCCGTCCTGTTTTTTGCCGGAAAGTGTACCTGCCCACTTCTAATATACTTGAATATAATGTGATGTGAAAGGCGGTGCAGACGCATGTTTTCCAGCGCACTACTGATGCTGCTTTCCAGCGCGTTTCTCATGCTGCGGCTCGCTCCCTCCTCCGGCTCCTTCCCGCGCCCGCTCACTCCGGAAGAGGAGCGGCACTATCTGGCGCTCTGGCAGGAGGGCGACCTGGAGGCCAGAAACGTCCTCATAGAGCACAATCTGCGCCTTGTGGCGCACATCATCAAGAAATACTACACCCAGGCCGACGACATTGACGATCTCATCTCCATAGGCACCATCGGCCTTATCAAAGGCATAAACACCTACCGGCCAGACAAAAACACGCGTCTGGCCACCTACGCGTCCAAATGCACCGAAAACGAGATACTCATGCACTTCCGCTCGCAGAAGAAGTCCGCCTCCGACGTATCCCTCTCCGAGTCCATCGACATAGACGGCGACGGCAACTCCCTCTCCCTCATGGACATAATCGCCGAGGACGACGACATGGCCGAGCGCATAGGCGACTCCGAGACCTGCAAAATGGTCAGGAAATGCGTGGATGAGGTCCTCTCCGAGCGCGAGGCAGATATAATACGCCTGCGCTACGGCCTTGACGGCGCCCCTCCGCTGACCCAGCGGGAGACCGCCGCGCGCTGCAATATATCCCGCTCCTATGTCTCCCGCATAGAGAAAAAGGCCCTCCAAAAGCTGCGCGACGCCCTGGGCGAGGACGTTTAGCCCTTGAAAAGCCGGTGGTTTTCGCATATAATTAGAAAAAACAAATCGGAGGAGCGTCCATGGACGAACACACCCACACACACATCGGCCCCGACGGCCGCGAATATGCCCACACCCACTCGCACACCCAGACAAAGGCGGTGCTGAACCGCCTCTCCCGCGCCATCGGCCACCTGGAGTCGGTGAAAAAGATGGTAGAGACGGGGCGCGACTGCTCCGAGGTGCTCATACAGCTGGCCGCCGTGCGCTCCGCGCTCAACAGTACGGCCAAGGTCATCCTGAAGGACCACATAGAACATTGCGTGGCGGACGCCGTGGAGCACGGGGACAGCGAGTCTCTCGAGCAGCTCAACCGCGCCATAGAGCAGTTCATGACCTGACGGCGTCTATTCCACGGCTATCAGGTCGCTGTGGTACTTCACCCTGCCGGCCAGCACGTCGCTGTAAAAGCCCTGCTTCCAGTCGATGAACTCCAGCTGTTTCTTTATATCCTCCAGCTTTTTCTCCAGCTCCAGCCGGTATTTCTCCAGCAGGACCTGCCTCTGGGGGATGCTGCTCTCCCCCTGTAGGCAGAGCGCCAGGTATTCCTTCATCTCGGCTATGCTCATCCCACATTTTTTGAGGCACGCGAGGCTCTTTATCCAGTTTATGTCGTGCTCGTCGAACATGCGGTAGTTGTTCTCCCCGCGCTTCACATTGGGCACCAGCCCCTCGTTGCAGTAGAATTTCAGCGTCTCATACGGCATCTCCGCCGCCGTGCACGCCTGTTTCATGGTGTACATATCTTCTCTCCTCTCTGTGTCCGTGGGGTTTTCTCATCGCCAATCATGGCCTGGTCATTAAACGGCAATTGAGCTCATATACAGCCGTGCGGTTTGAGTCCCACTTAAGCTTTTCAATTGTCTCAGTATAGGGCAGCCAAATGAACTCTGTGTGCTCGTGAGATAATACTATATCCTCCCGGCACTCAAAGCCGAAGGCGTATTCTGGTATTACGCAGGTGCCCTTGTCCCAGTGTTTACGTTCATCTTCTGTTATCACCGCTGCGGGAATATAAGAAAGACTTTTTAATTCAATCCATTTGCCTGTACGCACCCCTCCTTCTTCAAAGGCCTCTCTTTTCGCCGCTTCTAACGGCGTTTCATCATCTTCACCGCCGCCGGCAATGAATTGCCACTGGCCGGAATCCATGCGGCGAAACACACAGTAAAAGGGAACGCTGTCAACTATTCTATATGGTATCGCAAGTATTTGAAAAGCTGATCTCATACTGACCTCCGCAGAATTGATCGCCCACGGAACCGGCAAAAAAAATTTTAAAAGCCTCTTGACCCGGTAGTTACTACCGGGTCTATTCTCTTATTGTAAGAAAAAAGGCCGGCAATGTCAAGCGCCGGCAAGGAGGAATTATCAATGTCACTTCCGTTCACCTACAAGACCATGGAACAGGTAAAAGCCGAAAACACCCACAACGACAATCTCTTCGGCCTGGTATACCGCGTGGCGATAACCGAAAACATGCCCGGCGAGGTCAACATCATCCCCATCTCCTACCCGCTGAACGGCCTGAAGATAGCCGCCAATGTCTATGTCCCCGCCGGATATGAGGCCGCCTCGCCCAGGACTTACGCGGCCGTCGTGGTGGCCCACCCGAACGGCGGCGTAAAGGAACAGGTCGCGGGGCTGTACGCCCAGAAGCTGGCCGGCCACGGCTATATCGCCATGGCAATGGACGCGGCCTATCAGGGCGGCAGCGAGGGCATGCCCCGCAACACCGACAAGCCCGCCAACCGCATAGAGGACATACCCCGCGCGGCCGACATCCTCTCCGTGTTCCCCGGTGTGGACCCCACCCGGCTCGGCATCCTCGGCATCTGCGGAGGTGGCGGCTACACCATAAAGGCCGTCCAGACGGACAAGCGGTTCAGGGCCGTGGCCACGCTGTCCATGTTCAATTCCGGCGTCGTGCGCCGCAACGGCTTCCTGGACAGCCAGACCGACAGCATACAGGAGAGGCTGGAGCAGGCCAGCCGCGCCCGCCAGCAGGAGGCCGACGGCGGCGAAGTGCTCTACACCCCCAACATGTGCGAGATGCCCGAGTCCGAGGCCGACAAGCTGCCCTATGACCTGTACCGCGACGGCTATTACTACTACGGCAAGACCCACGCTCACCCGCAGTCCAGCTTCAGCTACACCGTCTCCAGCCTCCTCGACCTGATGAGCTTCGACGCCGCCGACAACGCCGACCTCATAAATCAGCCGCTGCTGATGATAGCCGGCAGCACGGCCGACACCCTGTACATGACCGAGCGCGTATTCTCCGCTGCCACGGGCACCAGCGACAAGGAGCTCTTCCTGATAAAGGGCGCCACCCACATCGAGACCTACTGGAAAGAGGAGTATGTCTCCCAGGCCTCGGAAAAGCTCTTCCAGTTCTTCGACAGCCGCCTGAGCGCCGGCAAATAAACCCCATCCCCAAAAAGGGCCTCCCGGGATCGTTGTCCGGGAGGCTCTCTCGCATCTCAGTGGGTATGGTCCAGTATTTTTATATCCGGCCCCACCTCTTCGCGCACTATGTCCGCCATTCGCTTCGCAAACGGACAGGGGTACCCGATGGGCGTCCCCCTCGCTATGCACGAGGCGAAGGCTATGGTGTCCGCCCCGCGCTCAACCAGGCCGCGCGCCCTCAGCACGGCGCGCTTCCCGGGACAGCCGCCGCAGTTGGCGAAGCCGACTAGCTCTATCTCCTCATCCACTCCCTCGAAAACCCCGGTTTTTTCGCGTACCGCGCGGAAATCCGCGGTTCCGGGGCAGAAATCCTCCGTCTGCATACAGCGTATTATACCCAGTTTCACCTTTCTCTCTCCCCATTAAAGCTTCCCCGCCCGGCATATGCCGGGCGGGGTTTGGTTTACATAATAATTGCCTTCTTCGGGCACACGTCGTGACAGGTACCGCAGGCTATGCACTTGTCCTCATCCAGCACCCAGGTCTTGGCCTTCCGGTCAACCGTCAGGGCGCCGGCCGGGCACTTCTTGGCGCAGAGCGTGCAGTAAACGCACTTGGAGGTGTCGTTCACCGGCAGCCCGTCCTCGCGGGGCTTGACCGTGCTCTCCTCCGGAGCGGCACAGGCGGCCTCGGCCTTCTTGGCCGGTTTCTTCTTCAGATAAGAGCCGCTGACGACCAGCTCCTCCTCCGTTCGGGCCACCATGTGGTAGTCCTGCGACAGCTCGATGGCGTGCTTTACGCAGAAGGCCGCGCAGTGTCCGCAAAAGGTGCACGAGCCCAGGAAGAAGCGCCTGGTGACCAGCGTCCCCTCCTCCGTCTCCTCGCTGTGCGTAGTTATCGCCCCTCCGGCGCAGACGCGCTCGCACATGCCGCAGCTTATGCACTGGTCGGCATGGAACACTATCCGGCCGCGGTAGCCCGCCGGGGCCTCGACCGGCTTAAAGGGGTAGGCCTCCGTGCTGGGCTTCGAGAACAGCCCCGTAACGGCCTCTTTTATGAACGGCAGCATCTACTTGGCCCCCCTTTTCTCTTTCAGTATCTGCGTGGCCAGGGCGAGGCCGTCTATTATGGCCTCCGGCTTGGGCGTGCAGCCCGCGATGGACACGTCTATCGGCACGTACTTGTCCAGCGGACCCACCACGGAGTAGCTGCCCCTGAACACATTGCAGGAGCGCGGGCAGCTCCCCAGCGTCACTATCACCTTGGGGTCCGGCACCTGGGCTATAGTGCGCAGCACCCTGTCCTTGGACTGCGCGGTCACCGGCCCCGTGACGACCACGATGTCGGCGTGCCTGGGGGTCCCGGCCAGCTTGAAGCCCAGCCTCTCCACGTCATAGCGCGGCGTCAGCAGCGCCACGAGCTCTATGTCGCAGCCGTTGCAGCTCCCAGCGTTTATGTGGAAGAGCCACGGCGACCTGGCCGCAGAATTGTCGATGAGCTTTTTGAACATCTTCCGCCTCCTTAGTCCACGAACCAGACGAGTATCAGGCTGACAAGCGCCAGGCCGCTCACCACTGTCCAGAAGAACTTGAAAACCTGCTCGACCTTGAGCCTGGCCGTTATGGCGTGCAGCAGCGTCATGCAGATAAGCGTCACCACGGAGCAGAGCGCGAGGGCGATGACCACGTCCAGCCAAAGCATGCCGGTGGAGATCCCGCCGAGAAACAGCGCGCAGAAGAGTGCCGTCATGATGAACATCTTTATGGCGTGCGAGAGCTTGAACACCGCCAGGGGCGCGCCGCTGTACTCCACCAGTGGCCCCTCGCATATCTCCGTCTCCGCCTCGCCCACGTCGAAGGGGTGGGCGCCGACCTCACAGGGTATGACGAGCAGCATGGCCAGCGCGGCGGGTATGAGCCTCCAGTCGAACAGGAAGGAGCCGAACATCTGCTGATAGAGCGTGACACGCTCCAGCGAGAAGGTCACGTATGTTCCGCCGGCGGCCCTGCCGATGCTCAGCAGCACCAGTATCAGCGGCAGCTCATAGGCCATTATGGCCACCATGGAGCGGGAGACGCCCACGCCCGCGAAGGGAGATGCCGACGCGCTTCCGCCGAAAATCATCGCCAGCGAGGGTATGGTTATGAGATAGAGTACGACGACCATATCCGCCATTCCCCCGAAGGCCTGGAGCCCGCCTATGGGGATAAACAGTGCCGTGACCACCAGGCTTATCAGCCCCACATACGGCGCTATCAGGAAGGTGTGCCTGGCCGCGCAGCTCGGGACTATGGTCTCCTTGCCCAGCAGCTTGAAGAAGTCGTATGTCGGCTGCAGCACCGGGGGGCCGACGCGCCTCTGCATGCGCGCCACCACCTTGCGGTCTATCCCCGCCAGCCAGAGGCCGAACACGGAGGAGAACAGCAGCCCGGGGAAGATTAGTATGTACACGATTTTTATCAGGAATTCCACAACTTTCCCTCCCCCATCACATGAATATGAAGCAGTAGACGGTTATCACTGCCATGGCACAGACGCCCCAGACGACATAGTCGTTCGTTATGCCGCTGTGCGCCCTGGACATGAAGTTGAGATAGCCCCTCAGATTGTGCTTGAAGCCCCAGAAGAGGTCGCCGCTCGCGACATGCGAGAACTCCGCCTCCTCGCCGCCGAAGAAAGTGGCGTGTTTGGCGTCGTCCGCGAGGGTCAGCGCGCCGCGCGAGCGCCGCCCGGCCAGCGAGACAAGGGTCACGGCGCACATGACTATCACAAACAGCAGCAGCCAGGACACGGGGTCCCAGGTGCCTGCGAATACCAGCACCGGTTCCGCCAGATACGCCGTGGAGTTGGCCACAATCTCCGCGTAGCCCGCTCCCATCGCCGCGTCTATGTATCTCGCGGTGTCCAGCACGGCGGCGGTCGCCGGCCCGAGCAGATATTCTACCATCAGATCCGGGAAGAGCCCGGTCAGGAAGCACAGAGCGGCCATTATCCACATCGGTATGCGCATGGAGAGCGGGGTCTCCTTCACGTTCTCATACTCAAGCGGCAGCTGCCCGAAGAACACGGACTGGCCGACCTTGATGAACGAGGCCAGCGTCAGCACGCTGGTGACCACGCAGACGACCGTCACAAGGGCGTAGCCTATGCTGCCGGTCTCCGCAGCCTTCTCATACGTCGCCTGGTATATCATCCACTTGGAGGCGAAGCCGTTGAACGGCGGGATGCCGCTTATCGAGAAGGCGCCCACCATAAACAGCGCGGCCGTCTGCGGCATTTTCCGGGCCAGGCCGCCGAGTTTTTCGAGATAGGTGGTCCCCGTGGCATAGAGCACCGCGCCGGCGGTTAGGAAGAGCAGGCCCTTGAACAGGGTGTGGTTTATGGCGTGGTAAAGTCCTCCGGCTATGCCCAGTGCGGAGCAGAGGCCCAGCGCGGTGAGTATATAGCCTATCTGGCTTATCGAGTGGAAGGCCAGCAGGCGCTTGAAGTCGTGCTGATTCAGCGCCATCGTGACACAGACGAACATCGAGACGCAGCCTATGAACACCAGCAGGGTCTGCATGCTGGTGAGGCCCATGGTGCGGAAGAGGAAATAGCTCACCCTGATTATGCCGTACACGCCGGTCTTGGTGAACACGCCGGATATCAGTACGGACACAGAGCTGGGCGCCGCGCCGTGCGCGTCGGCCGCTATCGGCTGGAAGGGGAACATGAAGCTCTTGCAGCCGAAGCCCGTGAAGAGCATGGCGAAGGCAAAGACCATGGTGGGGTTCATGTTTCCGGGCAGCATGGCCGAAATCTGCGCCAGGTTCAGCGTGTGGCACTGGGCGTATACCAGCGCCGTGCCCAGCAGCACGCAGGTCGAGCCTATGGAGCCCACGACCAGGTATTTGAACGCCGCCTCCCTCGCGTTGGGGTTCCAGCTCCTGAACGCCGTCAGGCCCACGGCCGCGAAGGTCATGACCTCCAGCATGACATAGATGTTGAAGAGGTCGCCCGAGAGGACTATGCCCATGACGCCGCCCGAGAGCATCAGGAACAGGGTGAAGAAGGGGCCGTTCGCGTCGTCCTGGGTGATGTAGCGGAAGGAGTAGAAGCCCGCCAGGGCCACGGCAATCGCCACCAGCAGTCCGAAAAACAGCGAGAGCGCGTCCACCTCTATCGCTATGCCTATGGCGTAGCCCTCCACAGGCTCCCAGTTGCCCATCCAGTAGGTGATTATCTGCCCGTCTACCATTACGGGGACGACGAGCGAGAGCAGCAGCGAGAGGCTTATCAGCATCACGGCGCCCGCCACCACGTTTCTCAGCATGCGGCGCTTCCCGGCCAGGGTGACTATGAACGCCCCCACAAAATAGCACATTATCGCGAGCACGGGGAAGTGCTTGAATATCTCGTAGGTCATCCGTGCAGCCTCCTTATCCTCCGCGAGTCGAGCGTGCCGTACTCCTTATAGAGCCTGACACACAGCGCGAGGGCCATTGCGGTGACGCAGGCGCCTATGACTATGCTGGTCAGCGTCAGCGCCTGTGGGACGGGGTCCACGAAATACATCCCGCTCGTCAGCTCGCCGAAGGTGAAGATTGGGGCCGTACCGCCCTCGTTGAAGCCGATGCTGACAATCAGGAGGTTCAGGCCGTAGTCCGTGATGCCCATACCGATGACTATCTTGATGATGTCGTGTTTCACAATCATGGCGTAAAAGCCGATCACGATGAGGGCTATCGCCCCGATATAGTTTGCGAGCATCATTTTGCAGCGCCCCCTTCCTCGTGTTCGGTGGTGGGTATGGTCCCGTCGTGCTCGTGGTCCTCGCCCGTGCTCAGCAGGCTTATGATGAGCAGAAGCAGGAAGCCCACGCCGGTGAGCACCTTGAAGCCGACGGAATAGTTCATCAGTGATATCGTGCCGGCGCTCCACAGATCGCCTATGTTTCCGCTGTTCCAGAGTATGTTGCGGCAGAAATTGTATCCGGCGAAGATGCCGAGCATGGCGAAGAACACATAGGCTAGGGCGCCGACGGCCTCCAGCTTGTGCATGCGCTCCATGTTTACGGCCGTGGCGGCGCCGCGGAACCCGTAGCCCAGATACAGCAGCAGCACGCCGCTGGCCGCCAGAACGCCGCCCTGGAAGCCGCCGCCGGGGCTTATATTGCCGTGGAGTATGACGTAAAAGCCGAGCACGAGGGCTATCGGCAGGTAGCTGTCTGCGAGGCACCTGACTATCAGGTCGTCGCGCTTCCAGTTCTTTTTCTTCATTTCCCGCCCTCCCATCTGTCGCGCGCGCGGCGGAGTATGACCGTGGCGCCCGTGATGGCTATGAGCAGCACAAAGCTCTCGCCCAGGGTGTCATAGCCGCGGAAGTCAAAGACTATCGCGGTGACGTTGTTCACGGCCTGGGTCTTTTCCAGATTCTCTTTGACGATTATGTCCGCCACTCCGTCCGGGTTGGAGAGGTCGTAGTCATGCGGGTCCTGCTGCAGGGCGTAGACGTCGGTGTCCCGTCCGTCATAGGTTATGGGTATCTCCTGCTGCATGTAGACGACGGCATACACCCCCAGGCAGAGCACCAGGATGAGGGAGATGGCCGCGATGAGGTTCTTCATTTCTCGTCCTCCCCTTTCCCGCCTGTTTTTCTCAGCGCCACAACGAAGATGATGGTTGTGAGCACCACGCCGACGGCGGCCTCGGCTATGGCCACGTCCGGCGCCTGCAGAACTATGAACTCCAGCGAGACGAAGGCCCCGCAGCCCGCCATGCATATGATGCTCGAAAGCGTCCTCTTCACCGTGACCGTGAGCACGGCGCAGACGACTATGCCGAGTATGATAAGTGTATTGAGGACATACACGGGCGTAATCACTGTTCCTCAGCCTCCCTTTCAGCACCCGCGCTCTCCGCGGGCGCGGTCCCATCCCCATCAGAGGGCTCCACACAGGCGTCCTCGTCGTCGAGGTCGTCTATTACCAGTTCCTTTTCCGGCCTTATGCCTATCCTGTACGCCGCCCTGGCTATGGCATGCCCGCCAACCGGGTTGGCCAGCACCGTGAGCACGCCTATGATGACCACCTTGGCCGCGCTGCCCCAGCTGTGCATGACGAAGAGGCAGTACAAAAACGCGCCCACAAGCGTGCACAGCACCCCCAGAGTGGTGATGTTGGTCGAGCTCTGCATGCGCGAGAAGGCGTCCGGCATGCGGACAAGCCCGACCGCTCCGGCGAAGGCGAAAAAGCAGCCCATGACTATGAAGATGTCGATGATTACCCTGAGCGCAATACTCATAGCGTCCCCTCCAGATACTTGCCGAAGAGCACCGGGCTCAGGAAGCCCAGTATCGCGGTGACTATGGCGATGTCCAGGTATATGCCGCGCCCCGAGTACAGCGCCACGAGCACCAGCGCCATGTCCGTCAGCACGTCCACACAGTCCCCGGCTACCACCCTGTCCGGCGCCGACGGCCCCTTTATCAGCCTCCATATGGCTATGAAGCAGCACAGTATGTAGAATATGGCAAAGTATATCAGTTCCGTCATTGCCAGATCCTCCTCACCCATTTTTCCATGCGCCCCTTTATGGCCTCCCCCGCCTTCTCGCGGTCGAGCTCCTGCACGTCTATCCAGTGGATATAGTACCAGCAGCGGCCCTCGCGCTCGTCTATATCCATGGTTATGGTGCCCGGCGTGAGCGTGATGGAGTTGGCCAGCATGGTCTTGCCGTATTCCGTGTCCACGTCCACGGGTACGCGGATGATGCCCGGGTTTATGGGCAGTTTGGGGTTCAGTGCCCTCTTGGCGACGTCCCAGTTGGCCTTGATCAATTCCCAGGGAAATATGGCCACACAGTACCAGATAAGAATAAACAGCCGCTTCCCGAAAAACCAGAACGGGTGCTCATGCACAAAGAAGCGGGCGGAAAACCAGGCCACAAGGGCGGAGACGACTACGCCAACCACCAGTTCCTGCCAGGCAAATGAGCCCGTGAAAAGTATCCAGAACAGAAAGCAGAGCACAAATGTGGCAAAAAACGCGGGGAATGTAGTCTTTCTCTTGGTTCCCAAATTAACACCTCCCGAAAAATCTTCTATTCAACTTCCATGGATTCGACATAGAATTCCCTCCCGGCCGTCAGCCGGAAGGCGGAACCGCCGCATTGGGGGCAGCTGTGCCCCTTTGGGGCTCCCTCATATCCGCAGTCCGGGCAGCGTATCCTGGCCGGCAGCGGCGCTATCTCAAGCCGGGCGCCCTCCGAGCGCGTTCCCGCCGCCGCGACCGGGAAGAACTCCTCCAGGCAGCGCGGAACTATGCCGCTCAGCTCGCCGACTCTCAGGCGTATTGACTCCACCCGCGCGGCGCCGCAGCGCGCCGCCTCCCTCTCCACGATGGAGATTACGCTCTGCATTATCGCCAGCTCGTGCATCTATCTGTCCAGGCAGGAGAAGCAGGGGTCAATACTGGCTATGATGAGCCCGGCGTCCGCCACTGTGTTGTTCCTCAGCATCACGGGCACCGTCGGCGTGTTCTTGTAGCTCGGCACGTGTATGCTCACCCGCTGGTTGTTGAAGCCGCCGTCGCCCACGACCTTGTATATGAGCTGCCCGCGCGGCGCCTCGTGCCGGCTGGTGTGCTCCCCCTCTTTTATTTTGGGCAGCTTATTGCCCAGGTTTATGGGCCCCGACGGCAGGTTTTCGAGCGCCTGTTTTATGATGCTTATGCTCTCATAGCACTCCAGCAGCCTGACCACGACTCTGGCGTACACGTCGCAGCTGTCCAGCACCGGGACCTTGAACTCAAAGTCGCCGTAGGCGCTGTAGGGCGAATCGCGCCTGACATCCACGTCCACCCCGGATGCCCTGGCGTGCGGGCCCACGGCGCCCATCCGCAGGGCCTCCTCCGTGGTCATGACGCCCACGCCTTTTGTGCGCAGAGCCACGGTTTTGTCGTTCACGCACAGCTCCACGACCCTGTCGAGCGCCTTCTGCAGCTTGTCCAGCCGCTGCTCAAAACTGCGGCGCATCTCGTCGGAGATGTCGCGGCGCGCGCCGCCAATGGTCACCATGGCGTAGTTTACGCGGTTTCCGCTCAGCTCCTCGAGCATGTCCATTATGTCCTCCCGGGCGTCCCAGGTGTGCATAAACATGCTGTCGTGGCCGATTATGTGCAGCGCGATGCCCGCCCAGAGGAAATGCGAGTGCAGCCGCTCCAGCTCGGCGGTTATCACGCGGATATACTCGCCGCGCCGCGGCACCTCGAGCTGGTTGATGGCCTCTACGGCCAGGGCGTAGGTCAGCGCGTGGGAGTGCGAGCAGATGCCACACACGCGCTCCACGAGCACCAGCGTCTGGATGGCGTTGCGCTCGGTGGCGAGCTTCTCTATGCCGCGGTGGTTATAGCCGACAAACACCTCGGCGTCCCTTATGACCTCGCCCTCGGTGTAGAGCTTTGCATGTATCGGCTCCTCCAGCGCGGGGTGGTAGGGGCCGATCGGTACGATGTAGCTCATGCCGTCTTATTCACTCCTTTTCCATGTTCTCTCGGGTCTCCCTGAGCTCGGAGAGGGGCTTTACAAGTATCTGTCCCTTGCCCTCCGTCTCAAGCATGTCCTCAGGCAGGAAGAGCCGTTTTGAGGTGTCCAGCCCCTCAAACTCCAGCCCCAGCAGCTCGTGCAGCTCGAGTTCCGGCCAGCTGGCCGAAGTGTCGTAGATGTCCGAGATCGAGGGCAGCGAGGTCTCCCCCACCACATAGTAGGCCTCGATTGCCGGCTCCACCGCGTACTCGTATGACACACGCACCTGTCCGGCTTTCTGGATGTAGCCGTGTATCATGGCCAGGAACACCCCGTCGTGCTTCATCCTCAGGGCGGTGGGGACGATCTCCTCCCTCGAAATCCGGATCTCCCTGTATTCCTGCATTCATTTCCACCTCACTCTTCTGATTTGCTTATATAAAGGTATTTGCGGATGTATTTACCGGCGCTCTCAGCATATCCGGGGCAGCTGCGCCCCGGCCAGCTTCTGGAGTATGCGCCCTCCTCCGGCGGCGGTGCGCAGGACCACCCGGCCGCCGTCCGCGCCGCTCACTCGGCCTATCACCGCGGCGTCCCTGCCCGCGTCCGTGGCTCTCATGGCCGCCAGGGCCGTCTCCGCCGTCTCCGCCGAGACCACGGCGAGCAGCTTCCCCTCATTGGCGCAGTAGAGCACGTCGAGCCCCAACAGCGAGCAGGCCGCCCTGACGGCCGGCCTGACGGGGATATCCGTCTCAAAAAGTTCCATGCCGAGGCCCGAGCTCTCCGCGAATTCGCAGAGCGTCGTCGCCACGCCGCCGCGGGTGGGGTCGCGCAGGCACCTGACCTCCGCGCCGGAGCTGAGCACGGCCTCCGCCAGGGCCCCCAAGGCCGCGCAGTCGGACTCGACCGCCTCCCCGGCGTCCAGAAGTCCGCCGCGCGCGAGCATCACGGCCGCGCCGTGGTCCCCCGCCGTGCCGGAGAGTATGACGGCGTCGCCTTCGCACATATTTTTCGGAGAGAGCCCCGGATGTCTGAGGAAGCCTATTCCGGCCGTATTTATATACAGCCCGTCCCCTCTGGACCGCTCCACGACCTTGGTGTCCCCGGTGACCACCTGCACTCCGGCCCCGGCTGCGGCGCGCTGCACCGAGTCCATCACGCGCCTCAGGTCCGCCACGGGCAGGCCCTCCTCTATTATGAGCGAGAGGCTCAGGTATTTCGCCTCGCCCCCGCACATGGCGATGTCATTCACCGTCCCGCAGACGGCCAGCTTGCCTATGTCCCCGCCCGGGAAGAACAGTGGGGTCACCACAAAGCTGTCGGTGGAAAAGACCAGCCGGTCCGCTCCGGGCAGCACCGCCCCGTCCCCCAGCTCGCTGAGGGCAGGGTTTTCAAGGCGCGGGAGTATTTCGTCTGAGATAAGCCGCGAGGTCTTTTTCCCGCCGCTGCCGTAATCCAGCGTGATTATCTCGTCCACGCTCATACCCCCTCATACTTGTATGCCGCCGCGCAGGCCCCCTCCGAGGAGACCATGCAGGGCCCCAGCGGGTCCTCCGGCGTGCACGCGCCCCCGAACATGGGGCAGTCCCGCGGCTCTGACCGGCCGGTTATCACGTCCCCGCAGCGGCACCCCCCGCTTCCGGCGGCCGGGGGTATCTCCACCCCGAGGCGCCTTTCGGCGTCGTGCGCGGCGAACTGCGGCCTTATTCCGAGCCCGCTGGCCTCTATCTCCCCCAGGCCGCGCCAGATGTCCCGCCTGGGCTCGAACACCCTCTCCATGGCGGCCAGCGCCAGGGCGTTCCCGTGCGGGCTCACGGCCCGCTCATAGCGGTTCTCCAGAGCCGCCGCGCCGGAGCGCGCAAGCTCTATGAGCCGCCTCAGCGCAGACAGTATGTCCCCCGGCTCGAATCCGGCCACCACGGCCGGGAGGCCGTACTCCTCCGGCAGGAAGCGGAAGCTCTCCGCCCCAGTTATGCTGGCCACATGCCCCGGGCAGAGAAATCCCTGCACATTGAAGCCCTCGGAGGCTATCAGGGCCCTCAGTGCCGGCTCCACCCGCTTCAGCATGGAGAAAACTGAGAAATTGGGCACTCCGCGCTCCGCGGCGTCCAATATGGCAGCCGCCGTGCCCGGGGCCGTGGTCTCAAAGCCCGCGCCCAGGAACACGACCTCACTCTCCGGGTGCTCCGCCGCCCAGTCCACGGCGTCCATCGGGGAGTAAACCACCAGCAGGCGGGCCCCCAGGGCCCTGCGCCTCGCCAGGCTGTCCCCGCGCCTGCTGCCGGGGACCCTGACCAGGTCGCCGTAGGTGGCCGTCACCACCCCCGGCCTCATGGCCAGCTCCAGCACGGCGTCCATGACCTCAGGCGGCGTCACGCAAACCGGGCAGCCGGGCCCGGACAGCAGCTTTACTCCCTCCGGCAGCAGGCTCTTCAGGCCGGCGCGGGCGATGGCCATGGTGTGGGTGCCGCACACCTCCATCAGCCTCAGCTCAGAGCAGGGCATCGCGCACCTCGTTCCACTCGGCGATGTCAGCTTTCGCCTGCTCCTCATCCAACCTCTCTATGGCGAATCCGGCGTGGACAATCACGTACTCCCCAATCCGCGGCTCTTTTATAAAATCCAGCCGCATCCTCCTGCGGAGCCCCTCGACCTCGCCCACTCCGTTTTTCCCGTCTATCTCAACTATTTTCAGCGGTACCGCCAGACACATAGCTTGCCTCCAATATCCTGAGCTGCCCCAGCGAGAGCCCCTCGTCGTTTGTGGAGACCCTGCTGTGCGTGAACACCTCCAGCCCCAGCGAGCGCAGCCGCGCCGGGAGCCGCTCCATGAGATACATGTTCTGGAACACCCCTCCGGAGAGGACCACACGCCCGAGACCGGTCCGCCCGGCCGCGGCGGAGACCTGCGCCGCCGCCATGGAGACGAGGGTGTTCATGAACCTCGCCGCCAGCGCCCCCGTGCGCTCTCCGGCGCGTCTCTCCGCTGCCATGACGCGGATCATCGGGGCCCAGTCGAACACCTCGACCCCCCCGCTCTCATAAAACGCCGTCTCGTACTCCCCGGCGTCCTCCTCCGCGGCCGCCTCCAGCAGCACGGCCCCCTGGCCCTCATAGGAGCAGGTCTGCCGTATGCCCAGCAGCGCGCAGGCCGCGTCGAACAGCCGGCCCATGCCGGAACTCAGCGCACAGGAGACGCGCCTTTTCACCATCTCCGCCGCGAACGGCGCGCGCGGCTCGGATATCAGACCCTCCCAGCTCTCCCCGACCTCCAGCAGCGCCGCGAGCCCAAGGCGCCAGATCTCCCTCACCGCGGCGTCTCCGCCCGGCATGGGCAGCGGCCTTATGCTCCCCAGCCGCTCAAAGCCGGAGTATGAGCCCCTGAGCAGTTCCCCGCCCCAGGCCGTGCCGTCCGTCCCCAGGCCGGTCCCGTCCCAGATGAGGCCCAGCACCTCGCCCTCCAGGCCGTT
>CALWYN010000199.1 GCA_944385755.1 uncultured Oscillospiraceae bacterium | reverse complement strand
GCCTATGTAATGGCACTTCCCGTCGCCCTTCAGGAAACTCCTGAGCGTCGGATACCGCTCTTTAAACGGGCGTTTTTTCTCTCTTCCTCCTCCTTTCCCTCCAGCGAGCCCTGTATGCGTTTAATCTCCAGCGATTCGACAAACGCCTGGAACCGCGTGCGCAGCTGTCCCGCCGCGGCGGTCGTATAGTCGCGCTCTATCTGGCAGACCGGCAGGGTACCGGGTACCTCGTAGCCCTCCGTGAGCCAGATGGCGTCCTGCGCGCGCTCGTAGCCCCAGTACTCGCAGAACTTCATGCTCTCGACTATCACGCCCTCCGCGCCGAACTCCCGAGCCCTGTCGTAGACATACTGCTTGCGTCCCTTGAGCGCCTGGGGCCCCATGGCGCGCGGGCAGTGGTTGTTCCAGAGGTAGTGCCGCGCTATCGCCCGCAGCGGGGTCTCTCCCGCCCTCAGCTCTATCTGCTCGCGGCCGGGCAGGGAGCCGAAGCAGTAGCGGTCCGCGCAGACATAGGCCCCGCACATCTCGAGCATCTTTGTGAACTCCGGGTCGTCCACCTCGGCCCCGACCACCATGACCCGCGCGCGGTAGGCGGGCTTCGGCTCCGGCTCGCGGGTTCTGAGCTCTTCGAGCGTCTCGCGCAGCACGGGCAGCAGCAGGTCCTTGGGGCAGGTCAGCGTACAGAGCTGAATGACGTGGAATTCATAGCCCGTGATGACCGGGTTTTCCGCCTTGCGCAGTTCGCCCATCTCGGTTATAATGCGGCAGAGCTCGTTGTGCCGCCCAATGGCCTCCAGGAGCTTTTCGTCCGAGTAGTCCACGCCGTAGACGCGCTCCAGCGGCTCGATTATCTTCCGCCTTATCTGCCGCTCATAATAGCCCTCGTGCCACTCGCTGCGGTTGATAGGCATGTCGAGGCAGGAGACGAAGAACTTCTCATTGGGTATCAGCTCGCAGTAGTCGAAATACTGCTCCATGCGGTTCATCGTCGTGCAGCACTCCTGGCCGAGCAGCGCGGCGATGAAATTGTATCCCCCCTCGAAGGCCCGCTCGAGTATGCTCTTCGAATAGGGACATGAGCGGTTGGTCATGTAATAGGTGGCCATGTCCGGGCTGTTGCAGCCCGGGGCGCGCAGCCGCACGCCGAAGCAGCCCTCCACGTCCAGCAGCACCTCGGGTATGTGCGAACAGTTGTAGGCCAGCGCCAGCCTCCCCTCCCCGCAGGCCCGCTTTACGAGGTCGTTGTTGGCCGAGCGCAGCAGCTCTTCGAACTCTATCAGGTGTCTCAGATCCCTCAAACGTATGCCCCCTTTTCAATATTGTCATCTGGTCAGACCAAATACCTCCATTTTGAGACAAAGGCCCGGGAAACGCCGCGCGCCAGCCATATTCAGTGGACGCTCTTCTCTCCCGGGCCTGTCTCTCTGCTGTTTTCGTTCTCAATGTTGGGTATATTATACTTCCAAGCCGCCTCCCCGTCAACCACGTTTGTCAATATTCAGACATCATTTAGATTTTTTTCCTCCATTAACCGCCTCAAGGGTTGATTAACGCCCAAGGTGGCTGTATAATAAGTTTATCATGGGATAGAGTCGGCTTAACATGCTGCAGCTCAAGCTCTGTCAGCTATTCATCAGGAGGTTTTAAATGGAAGAGCCCAAAACCGACCGCCGGGTCAGAAAGACAAAGAAGCAGCTCCGCATGGCGCTCACCACACTGATGATGGAGCGCAGCGTGGGCGATATAACCGTGCGTGAGATTGCGGAGCTCGCGGATGTGAACCGCGGCACCTTCTACGCGCATTACCGCGATGTGAACGACCTGCTCACCCAGCTGGAGGAAAACGTGTTCGTCCGCCTGGAGGAGATCAGCGTCAGCAATCGCAGCCGCAGCGGGGGCGATGCCCTCCGCTCCTACCTGACGGATGTCATGACCCTCTGCCGCGACAGCGCGGACATCTACCGCGCGCTCGTGATACGCAACAACGACATCGAATTCCAGCAGAAGCTCCTTGAGACTCTCAAGGGCCACTATCTCCGCTCGTTTGTCGCCCGCAGCAGCACGGCGGAGCCGCGCGAGCAGGAGCTGTTCTGTTCTTTTGCCGTGCAGGGCATGCTGTCCATAACAAACGAGTGGATGGAGTCCGGCCTGCGCGAGACCCCGGAGGAGATTGCCAGCTTCGGCAGCGGTTTTATATTGCACGGCCTCGAGGCCCTCAACTAAAAATCTCAGGAGGATTCAGATGAAATTCAACTTCGGCAGCTTCAGCCAGGACCCGCAGACCGGGGAATACAGCTATACGCCGCCCAATCCCAAGTCCCCGCGCAAGAGCCGCAAGGCCCTGACGAAGGGCAAGAGCCTGCTTATCGCGCTGGCGGTCACGCTGGTTTTCGGTTTTCTCTACTTCTATTTCCGGCTGCCCGCCATCAACATCCACTCCGGCGACCTGTATGTGTTCATCATACTGCTCTGCGCCGTGTTCACCGCCTGTATGCTGCTTCTCACCGGGGCGCAGGCCTCCGGCGCCCGCGAGTGGGTGACCACGGCCCGCAAGAGGGCCGCCGTGCCCTTCTATATCATCTGCCTGTGCCTGGCCGTGGCCATAGTCGGCACGGTCATAGGCTGGAGGGTGTTCCGCGCCAGGGATTACGCCTCGCTGCTGCCCATAGAAAACGGTGACTTCGCCAGCGAAGTCGCGGAGATATCCTTCGACCAGATCCCCATGCTGGACTCCGCCTCGGCCAACGTCCTCGCCACCCGCCGCCTGGGTGAGCTGGCAGACCTTGTCAGCCAGTTTGAGGTGAATCCCGAGAGCTATCAGATCAATTACCACGACCGCCCCGTGCGCGTCACGTATCTCAACTACGGCGACTTCTTCAAGTGGTGGAACAACCAGCGCGACGGCATCCCGGCCTATATAGTCATAGACATGGTCACGCAGGAGGTCACGGTCGAGCGCCTCGAGGAGGGCATCCGCTATTCGCCCAGCGAGTACTTCTTCCGCGACATCGACCGCTATCTCCGCTTCAAATATCCCACCAAGATGTTCTCGGACGTCAACTTCGAGGTTAACGAGGAGGGCGAGCCCTACTGGGTGGCCACCGTCGTCACCAAGCGCGTGGGCCTCTTCGGCGGCGAGGACGCCATAGGCGCCGTGCTGGTCAACGCCGTCACAGGGGAGAGCGAGTATCTGGACATCGAGGATGTCCCCACCTGGGTGGACCGCGTGTTCACCGCCGAGCTCATACTCGAGCAGTACAACTACTACGGCCTCTATAACGGCGGCTTCTGGAACAGCCTGTTCGGCCAGAGCGGCTGTACCGAGACCACGGCGCACTACAACTATATAGCACAGGACGACGACGTCTGGATGTACACCGGCATCACCTCCGTGACCGGCGACCGGGGCAACATCGGCTTCATCCTGGTCAACCAGCGCACAAAGGAGGCCCGTTACTACCCCTGTGCCGGCGCCGACGAGGCCAGTGCCATGTCCAGCGCCGAGGGCGCCGTGCAGCAGTACAGCTACGTCGCCACCGCCCCGCTGCTGCTCAACACAGGTGGGCAGCCGACCTATTTCATGGCCCTCAAGGACGCCAGCCAGCTCGTCAAGATGTACGCCATGGTCAACGTGCAGCAGTACGACGCCGTTGCCACCGGCAGCACCGTGGAGGAGTGTGTCGAGAACTACATCGACCTCCTCGCAGGGCGCGGCATCTCCGCCGATGTCCCGGTGTCCAACACCGAGAGCGTCAGCGGCCGGGTGGCCGAGCTGCGCAGCGCGGT
>CALWYN010000198.1 GCA_944385755.1 uncultured Oscillospiraceae bacterium | reverse complement strand
AGAATAAAAAATTTCCCTTGTTTCGGCTCATAAGGGCAAAAACAAGGGAAAATACATAAGGTTTGAACATTTAATAGGCGATATGCCTTGAAAATACAGGGTTTATAGAGGATTGAATAGACAAATCCGAATTTGACGAGGTGTTTTCCATGAACGAAGAGTGCCTTATCTGCAAAGCGCCCCTGGAGTATCTGCCGGCAGACGAACCCATGGAGTGCGCAATCTGCCACAGGCGGGAAAACAGCAGGACGCGCTGCATACACGGCCACTACGTCTGCGACGGGTGCCACACCGCCGGGCTTGACTCAATCATCGGCCTGTGCCTGGAGGAGACATCAAGGGATCCGGCGGCCATCCTCGAAAAGATGATGGCCCTGCCGTTTTGCCACATGCACGGGCCCGAGCACCATGTGATGGTGGGGGCGGCGCTCCTGACGGCGTACAGAAACGCGGGCGGCGGGCTTGACCTTGAGCCGGCGCTGGCGGAGATGGTGAGCCGCGGGAGGAGCATCCCCGGCGGGACCTGCGGATTCTGGGGCGCCTGCGGCGCCGGCATCAGCTCCGGGATATTTGTGGCGATTATAACAAAGTCCACTCCGCTGGCTCGGGAGCCCTTTGCGCTCGCCCACCGCATGACGGCGAAATCGCTGGGGGCCATCGGGGAGGTCGGGGGCCCCCGCTGCTGTAAACGGGACTCGTATCTGTCCATCCTGTCGGCCGTCGGCTTCGTGAGGGAAAACTTCGGCGTAGAGATGGAAGAGCCGGAGATTGTCTGCGCCCACTCGGCGAAAAACAACCAGTGCATCGGGAAACGCTGTCCGTTCTCCGGGGCGAACCCGGTTTGACCCCCCAACCACAGCAAACACTCCGTGTGGCGGCCGCCACACGGAGTGTTGTCTTTTCACGGGCGGGCCCTCGCCGGGCTATTTGCCCACGCAGAACCGCTCGAATATCCTGTCCACGACGTCGTCGCGCACCGTGCGGCCGGTGAGCTCGCCCAGCGCGGAGAGCGCCTCCTCGGCCTCCGTCAGCACGGCGTCCGGCGTCAGGCCGCTGTCCAGGGCCTCCAGCGCGGCCCGCACCGCCCCGGCCGCGCGGGAGACGGCCGAGGCCTGGCGGGCGTTCGTAAGTATCTCCCCCGCCGGGGCCGAGGGGGCGGGGAACAGCCCGGCCACCACGGCGGCCAGGGCGTCCAGCCCCTCGAGCGTGCGCGCGCTCAGGTCCAGCACGGCGTCGAAGACATCGGGCAGGTCGGACTTGTCCAGCCTCCCGGGCAGGTCGGCCTTGTTTATCACGGCTATGACCCGCCGCGCCCGCTCCGCCACGGCTAGCGTCTCCCCGTCGGCGGCCGTCAGCGGCTCGGAGCCGTCAAATACGGCCAGGACCAGCTCAGCCCCCTCTGCCGCGGCCAGCGCGCGGCGCACGCCCAGCCTCTCGGCCTCGCCCTCCGCGCTGCGCAGGCCCGCCGTATCGGTCAGCCGGACCAGCACGCCGCCCAGCAGGACCTTCTCCTCTATCGTATCGCGCGTCGTCCCCGGGCTGGAGGTGACTATGGCGCGCTCATAGCCCAAAAGCGCGTTGAGCAGAGAGCTCTTGCCTGCGTTCGGGCGGCCCACCAGGGCCACCGGGACCCCCTCGCGCATTATCCTGCCGCGCTCAAAGGTGCCCAGCAACGCGTTCAGCTCCTCCAGCGCGCCGGACAGGACCTCGCGGCAGCGCCCGAGCTCAAAGGGCTCTATATCCTCGTCAGGATAGTCCAGGACGGCGCCGAAATGCGCCTCGATGTCCAGCAGGGCCGAGTAGATACCGTCCACGCGGCGGCTCATCGCCCCGCCCAGCTGGCCCACGGCGTTCCTGGCGCCCTCTGCCGTCTCCGCCTCTATTATATCTATCACGGCCTCCGCCTGCACCAGATCGAGCCGGCCGTTCAAGAACGCCCGGCGCGTGAACTCCCCCGGCAGCGCCTGCCTGGCCCCGGCTGCGAACAGCGCGTCGAGCGCGGCGCGCAGCACGGCCGGGGAACCGTGGCACTGCAGTTCGGCCGTGTCCTCGCCCGTGTAGCTGTGCGGGGCACGGCTTATGGTGGCGAGACAGAGGTCTATGACCGCCCCGTCGGGCCCTCGCAGCTCGCCATAGACGAGCTTGCGCGGGGGGTGGGAGCCCAGGCTGCTCCCGTCCGCCGGGCGGAACACCCTCTCCGCCGCCTCCACCGCGCCGGGGCCGGACACGCGGACTATGCCTATCGCCGTGACGGCCATGCCGGTCGCTATCGCCGCTATCGTATCGCCCATAATATCTCCTCGCAGTCCTCGTGCTTCCCGAGCGCACAGGGTTAAAGAGGGCCGGCTCAAGCCGGCCCTCTCTCAGTTCAGGTTTACAGATATGCGCTCGCCGCGGTCAAACATCCTCACCACTATCGCCGCCACCTCGGAGCGTTTTATGCCGCTGTCCGGCAGGAAATGCCCCTCCGAGTCCGAGCCGTTGAGTATTCCGGCCCTGTAAAAGGCGTAGATCTGCGCCGCCGCCTGGTCCGAGGCCGGGACATCCGGTATGGCCCCGTCCGGGACGGAATTTATCGCCGCGTACTCCGCCGCAGGCAGCGCGTTATAAAAGAGCGCCACATAGTCCCGGCGGCTTATCGCCTCGTTGAGCTCGCTGTCGCTCAGGGAGGCGTAGGCCTCCGGGGCGACGCCGTTGCGCACGGCGTAGTCCACATAGCTCGCATACCAGGGGTTGCCGTTTTCGAGCGTGACCTCGCCCTCGTGATAGAGCTGGTGCATGCACGCGGCTATCTTGACCGCCTGGGCCACGGTGAAGCTGCCGTCGGGGCTATAGGTGTCGGCGTCCATGCCGTCCACCAGCCCCAGCTCCACCGCCCGGTAGACATAGCCGTAAAACCAGGCGTTCTGCGGAACGTCATTGAACGTGGCCTGCACCCTGACGATCTCATAGCCCCCGGACACGTTCAGCGTGCTGGCCGAGGAGGCCGTGACCGTGGCGTCGCAGCCCTCGCAGGCGATATAGAGCTGGCGGGCGTTCAGGCTCCCCGTGCCCGCCTCTCCGCCGACCGTGGCGTTCACCAGGGCGCCGGCATTGAGCGTCACGCGGGCCGAGCCGGAGGTGAGCGTCACCGACGCGCCCTCGCCCAGCCGTATCGCCTCTCCGGCCGCCAGGCTGACCCGGCGCGAGCCGGATACCGCGGACCCCACGGCCTCGTCATACACCCCGCCGAGGGTTTCCGCCGCGACCTCCGCGGCCTCCTCCACGAGCCCGTCGGCCCAGAGCCTTGCATAGTCCAGGGAGACAAGCGGATCGTCCGCCCCGCCGGCGGCAGAGGCGGTGGCGCCGCAGCCGAGGAGTGCGGCGGCCAGGAAAAACACCAGGAGACGTCTGCGCAAAGGTTTACCTCACTTGTCCTTTCTCGCCTCGGCCGCGGCCTTGGCGTCCATGCTCTCGGACAGGTAATACCCGAGGGCCAGCAGGCTGTCGGAAAAGTGTATGTTCTCCACTATCACGTCGCCGCCGACATCCAGTTCCACGTTGGTAAAGTTCCATATGGAGCGGACACCGAGGTCCACGAGCTCCCTGGCGGCGCGGTTGGCCATTATTTTGGGCACGGACAGCACGGCCACGTCCACCGGCCCGCGCTCGAACGCCCTGGGCAGCTCGGATATGTCGTGGATGTTTATCCCGCCTATGTCCGTCCCTATGAGCTCGGGCCTGACATCGTAGGCAGAGACGATATGGAAGCCGTACTGCTCAAAGCAGAAGTTCTCTATCAGTGCGCGGCCTATGTTGCCCACGCCGACGAGCACGGCCGAAAAATGCCTGTTCGTGCCCAGTATGGAGGCTATCTCCCCCCTGAGCGCGGTGACATTATAGCCGTAACCCTGCTGGCCGAACTCCCCGAAGCAGCTGAAGTCCTGCCTTATCTGGGACGAGGTGAGCCCCATCTGCCTGCCCAGTTCGCCGGAGGAGATGCGGTCAACTCCCGCAGTCTTGAGCTCGTCCAGCTTGCGGAGATATCTCGGCAGCCTGCGGATTACGTTATTTGATACCTTGGCCTGTTTCACGGATTACCCCACCTGTTTCTAACGCTGATAATTGCGAATATAAGCTAATAAAACTGTATACTCGGCGCGGCAAAGCTCACGCCGCACACGCTGCGATGGTTTATTATAACACAGGCGCGATACCGTTTCAAGCGTATTTTCCGGCAAATTGTTGGGAAAAATCCCCCGTTTGCGCCGCAGCCCGGCGCAAACGGGGGAGAATGCATTGGGATAATCAGCCGTCCACGGCCTCCAGGAAATCGGCCGCGCTGCCGGCCGCCGTATATGTCTCGCCTGAGTACAGGCAGGCCAGGCCGCCGCCCACCACGTATACCTCGAGCTCATATTCACTGTCCCCGTCGCTGAGGTTCACCGAGAAGCCCCCCTCGTCCGGAGTCTCGCCCCCGTAAGGGCCTGCGTACTCCAGCAGTGAGGCCAGCTCAGGCGCCTCGTCCTCCTCGAGCTCAAGTATCAGCTCTCCGCCCTCGTAGACGCGCGCCTCCGTCACGGCAATGGAGCGCGCGCAGATGTAGGGCTCCGGAGACACGGCGGTTGTGCTGCTCTGAAGCGAGCTCTCCGGCTCCGCCGCTTCCTCCGGCTCTTCGTCGGCAGCGTAGGACCCGTCGTTTTCCGGGGCGGCCTCCGCCGCCTCATCTCCCTGTGCGCCCCCGGCCGTGGATTCGCCGCCCCCGGCGCCGTTGCCCATCATCCCGAAGGCCGCGGGCTCCGCTCCGTCCGCCATGCGTGAGCTGCCTGCGCGCAGCGAGGGCAGCGCGGCGGCCCCTATCAGCGCCACGGCCAGGCAGGCGGCCAGCACGGCCACCCGCGGCCACCAGTTTTTGCGCGGCGCCTTGCCGTCCTCCGGACGGCCGGACGGCAGCGGGGAGACGTTCCCGTCCTTTATGGCGGCCATGACGTCCCCCGCCAGCGCGGGAGGGGCCTCCCGCTCCTCCGAGAGCGAAAGGGAGATGGTTTTGAACGCGGAATATACCCTGCGGCAGTCCGGGCAGGCCTCGATATGCCGCAGGAGCCCGGTCTTCTGAGGCTCTGCCAGCTCCCCGTCGGGCATGAGGCTGATAAGTTCCTGATATTCGCCGCAGTCTTTCATGCGTCCACACCTCCCTTCCGCCCTTGAGACGGAGGCTTACCGGGAATGTTCCCGTCGCGCAGCAAAAATTCCGTCAGCTTTTTCCGGGCGCGGAAGATGCGCGATTTCACCGTCCCCTCCTCCAGGTCCAGCGCGCGGCCTATCTCCTCATAGGTCAAGCCCTCTATCTCGCGCAGCAGGAGTATGCTGCGGAACTCCGGGCTCAGAGAGTCGAGGCCGCGCACCACCGAGTCCCTCAGCTCGGCGCGCTCCAGGCCGGTCTCGGGGGAAAAACGCTCGTCCGGTATCTCCAGCTGCCCGCCCTCGGCATCATCGGTGTCGTACGTCAGGGACACGGTCTGGTGCCGCTGCCGGCTCCTCAGGAAATCTATGCATATGTTGCTTGTGAGGCGGTAGAGCCAGACGGAGAACTTGCTGTCCCCCCTGAAGCCGGCGAGGGAGGTATAGGCCCTGACGAAGGCCTCCTGCGCCATGTCCCGCGCATCCTCCTCGTTCCCCACCATGCGCAGCGCGAGGCTGTAGACCTTGTTCTGGTGCTCGAGCACAAGCGATTCAAACGCGTCGGTATCGCCGGCGCGCACTCTGTTGATTATCTCCAGCTCCTCTTCCCTGGTCATGGCCTCACCGCCCTTCTACCTAAAGTTTCAGCTCACGCTTTATCCACCTCATGGCCTCGGACACGTCCTCCAGCGTGGACACCTGTGTGAGCGCGCGCTTATACTCCGCCGAGTGCGGCACGCCGTGCAGGAACCACGGCAGGTGCCAGCGCGCCTCTATGCAGGCCAGGCGCTCGCCCTTATACTCTGCGGCCCGCTCCACGATGCGCCTGGCCGTATCCAGGCGCTCGCCCAGCGGCGGGCGCTCCGGCTCGCTCTCCCCGGCGATGGCCGCGGCCGCCGCGGCGAAAATCCACGGGTCCCCGAAGGAGCCCCGGCCTATCATGCAGGCGTCCGCCCCCGTATAGCGGAGGATATGGGCCGCGTCAGCGCCGGAGGCCACGTCCCCGTTGGCGATTACGGGTATGGACACCGCCCGCTTCACCTCGCGTATGATGTCCCAGTCGGCACGCCCGGCGTACATCTGCGCCCTGGTCCGGCCGTGGACCGCTATGGCGGCGGCCCCCGCGGCCTCGCAGACCCTGGCGAACTCCACGGCGTTCACCTCACCGCCGTCCCAGCCCTTGCGGAACTTCACCGTCACTGGCACGCTCACCGCCGCCGCCACGGCCGAGATTATCTCTCCCGCCAGGGCCGGCGAGCGCATCAGGGCGGAACCGTCGCCGGATTTGACGATCTTCCCCACGGGACAGCCCATATTTATGTCTATGATGTCCGCGTCCGATATCTCCAGCGCCCGTCTGGCCCCCTCGGCCATGAATTCCGGCTCATGCCCGAAGATCTGCGCCGCCACGGGGCGGTCCCCCTCCGGTATGCGGAGCAGCGCGGCCGTCTTTTTGTCGCCGTAGCAGAGCGCCTTGGCGCTCACCATCTCCGTGTACACCAGGGCCGCGCCCTGGGCCAGGCACTCGGCGCGGAAGGCCGCGTCCGTCACCCCCGCCATCGGCGCGAGCACGGCGCGGCCGGCGAGGGGCACTGTGCCTATTCTCACCATGCTATGTCCAGCCCCACGGGGCAGTGGTCGCTGCCCGTTATCTCCGGGCAGATGAAGGCCCTCTGTATGTTCCCCGCCACCCGGTCGGAGCAGAGGAAGTAGTCTATGCGCCAGCCCACGTTCCGCTCCCTGGCGTTCGCGCGGTAGCTCCACCCGGAGTAGGCCCCCTCAAGGCCCGGATAGAGGTAGCGGAAGGTGTCGGTAAACCCCGAGCCGAGCAGCTCGGTCATCTTGGCGTGCTCCTGGTCGGTGAAGCCGGGGTTGAAGTGGTTGGTCTTGGGGTTTTTGAGGTCGATCTCCTCATGGGCAACGTTCATGTCGCCACACGCCAGGACCGGCTTGCGCCTGTCCAGCTCCATCAGATGCGCCCGGAAGGCGTCCTCCCAGGCCATGCGGTAGTCCAGCCGGCGCAACTCGTCCTGCGAGTTGGGCGTATAGACGCACACGAGGTAGAACTCCTGGAACTCGAGCGTTATCACCCGCCCCTCCGCGTCGTGCTCGGGGTACCCGAGGTTGTAGCTCACGGAGAGCGGCTCGAGCTTGGTGAACACGGCCGTGCCCGAGTAGCCCTTGCGCTCCGCGTAGCACCAGTACTGCTCGTAGCCCGGCAGGTCCAGTTTTATCTGCCCCGCCTGCAGCTTTGTCTCCTGCAGGCAGAAGATGTCGGCCCCCAGGCCCCAGAAGGCCTCCTCAAAGCCCTTTTTCATAACGGCGCGCAGGCCGTTCACATTCCAGGATATCAGCCGCACAGCGTCCCCTCCCGTTTCACGGCCACAAGCCGGTTAATCTTCACGCCCTGGGCGTGGAATTTGGCCTCATAGTCGGTCATCGTGCCCGAGACGCCGTCCGCGTGCAGGTCGTTTGTCACCTCGCGCAGCTCCCAGCCCCCCGCTCTCAGCTCCTCCAGGCTCCACTCGAAGAGCGGCAGGTTGTCCGTCTTGAACCAGATCTCCCCGCCCGGGACCAGCACTTCGGCGTAGAGCCTCTGGAACGAGGCGGCGGTGAGCCGCCTTTTAAACTGCTTCTTCTTGGGCCACGGGTCGGGGAAGTTAATATATATGCGCGATACCTCGCCGGGGGCGAACATCTCCGGGAGGTTGGCCGCGTCCCGATCCAGGAAGCGGACGTTTTTTAACCCCCTGTCGCACACGCGCTCCATGGCCACGACCATGGCGTCCGGCACCTTCTCGACCGCGGCGAAGAGCACCCGCGGGTTTTGCCCGGCCATGTCGGCCGTGAACCGGCCCTTGCCGCAGCCGAGCTCAAGGTGCAGCTCCGAAAAGCCCTCGAAGTCCCTCAGCCAGCGGCCGCGCCTCTCCTCCGGGGCGCTCTCCAGCACCGCGGCGCACCGCTCCATGCGGGGTATCAGGTTGGGTTTCTTTCTCATTCTCAAGTCGCTCACGCTCCCTCAGGAGATGATATCACATTCCGTCGAAAACATCAATGAAGAAAAGGTTGCATAAACAGCGCCCATATAGTATAATGAACTGCCTTTCCGGGTGTTGCGCAGTTGGTAGCGCGCCAGCTTTGGGAGCTGGAGGCCGCGAGTTCGAGTCTCGCCACTCGGACCACGTCAGGGCAAGCGTCACATCGCTTGCCCTGACTTTTATTCATTCTGAAAAAAGTCAGGCCGCGCTCGTTTTGCTGCCCTTCCTTTCAAAATTGAACCCGCTGTCGCCGGGCTTCAATTTTGTTTTTTGTTCATTTATACGCTCAAATGCTGTAAGCGCGCCCGGCGGTGGGCTCTTTATTCAACAAGGACAGGTCTTGCCCTTTTATACGCGTTATGTTATATTCGTCCCAACCGCCCCCCATCACGCTCTGTGGAGGAATATGTCATGCCTGATATGCCACCAACTCCGGAACAGCTGAGATCTCTGGTCGGGAGGTCTCTATACGATGTATGGAATAAATTGTGCGCCCTGATTGATGAAAAATATGACATGGACCGCGCATGGGGCAAAGGCGGCAGGGCGTGGACGTATGAATACAAGTACCGCCGGGGCGGCAAAACCCTGTGCGCGCTGTATGCAAGGGAAAAATGCGTCGGGTTCATGATTATCCTGGGAAAAGATGAGCGCCTGAAATTTGAAAATGACAGGCAAAGCTACTCAGAAGAAACTCAGAGAATCTACGACGAATCCCCGACTTATCACGACGGAAAATGGATGATGTTCGAGCCGTCGGACACCTCTCTCTTTTATGATTTTATCGGACTGTTGAGAATTAAGAGAAGGCCGAACAGAAAGTAGAGCCCATTTGGCAACTGCCTGCCTCTCGTTTTCATGGGAGGCAGCGGGGCGGGAGCATCGTTTGAGATGCTCCCGCCCCGCATATTTCCGCCCGCCCAATGAATCATTTCAGTTCAGCAGGACGGCGGCCATGATAATAAACAGGCTTACGGCCGACACGCTCGCCAGCGTTATATCATGCTTTCCACCGCTGACGGCCTCCTTTATGGCGTATATCAGGCAGAATACAAAAGTAAATGGCGCAATCCAGCACAACACGCCGCTTATATCCTGAAGGATACCCAAGAGCCCGCCGTACATTGAACCCCCTCCTTTAAAAATGTTCTTCCCCGGCGCAGAAAGTTATTCATAACTAACTCGATTATATCATGAATAAGAAAAAAGTAAAGAGAGGAAAGTTTGGGGCCTCCGTCCGCTTAAAGCGCATCTCTGGCAGAGATTCTAAGACCGAACGCACGCCCTGTCGGATATGTGCTTAAGACTGCTTTTGCAAAAGGCCGCCGCGAACGATACAAAGTCCGCGACGACGTGGGTTATGTTGACAAAAAAGATACACGGAACTGTAATAAAAAACCAAATCGAAGCCCAGCAAAGCGGGTTCGATTTGGAGGGGAGCCGCGACAGAATGAGTGAGAGGCGACTTTTGCAAAAAAGTCGCCGCGAACGATATGCCGTCCGCGGCGACGTGGTGCCGGTGGTGGGACTCGAACCCACACGGATTTCTCCACACGATTTTGAGTCGCGGTCGTCTGCCAATTCCGACACACCGGCATGGGCTACATTATACCCCGTGCGGGGTGGTTTTTCAAGAGCAGATTTCTTCAGGGGACACCATCACGAGCCGCTCCGGCAGCTCCGGTCCGAAAGTTGCGGCGGCGGCGCGGCAGCCCGGCACGTCCGGATACAGCCGGCAGAGGGCACCAGGCACGGGCGGTATTATCCGCCCCCCCTCGCGCGCAAAGCGCATGGAGCGCAGGTCCCCGCCGCCCGTCAGCTTATAGCAGCTCTCGCGCAGCACCCAGAGCTCGTAAAACTCGAAATCGCGCCTCTCCCTCTCGCTCATCAGCCGCTCCAGCCGCGCGCTGCGCGGCACGGCGCTCTCTATGTCCGCGCCCACCGGCCAGCCGGACACCGCCGCCAGGACGTGCGTTCGCGTGTGGCTCAGTGAGAAGTGCTTTTCAGGCTCTCCGGGAAAATATGGCTTTCCTCTCCCGTCATACGCCAACTCCGGCAGCTCCTGCAGCCCCCAGAATTCGCGTGCGGCGAGCATGAGCAGCGAGTGCGCGAACGCGCTGCCGGCCGACCTCCCACGTCCGGGCAGGCGGGCGGCGGAGGCGTCCAGGCCTCTGATATCGGCACAGAATATCAGCACAGCGGGGGCCTCCTCTCGTGCAAAATTACAAATCCTCGGCGATGTCGCAAATTATACTACATTTTGTTATCTTCCGCTACCATTAATGAAAACCATATGATATAATAGTGAGAAGCCCGGTCGCGGCCAGGCCGCTTCAGGGGCAAAATGAAGCCTAGATTACGGGAAGGTGTGATGGCAGTGAAAAAAGTGCTTGTCCTGGAGGACGAGAGCGCCATACGCAGCTTCGTCGTCATAAATCTGCGGCGTTCGGGCTATGAGCCCGTAGAGGCAACCACCGGCGAGGAGGCCCTGAAGCTGTTGGAGGAGAACGAGGACATCGGCGTCGCGCTGCTCGACGTCATGCTCCCGGACATCGACGGTTTTGAGGTCTGCCGGCGCATAAGGGCCTCCGGGTCCCGTATGGGCATAATCATGCTCACGGCCCTGAGCCAGGAGATGGACAAGGTCACCGGCCTGATGACCGGCGCGGACGACTATGTGACGAAGCCTTTCTCCCCCTCGGAACTCATTGCGCGGGTGGATGCGCTCTACCGCCGCCTTGGTACGGCCGACGACGGCGTGGAGGACGAGATAGTCAGCGGCCCCTTTGTGCTGAACCAGCGCAACCGCACCCTCGATAAGAACGGCGAGCGCGTGAAGCTCACCCAGACTGAGTACTCCCTGATAAAGCTCTTCATGGAGAACCCGGGCCGGGCCCTCTCCCGCGAGGACATACTGGAGAACATCTGGGGCCCGGACTACAAGGGTGAGCTCAAAATAGTGGACGTGAACATCAGGCGCCTGCGCATGAAGGTGGAGGACACTCCCACGGTGCCCGTGTACATCACCACTATCTGGGGCTACGGCTACAAGTGGGGGACCTGAACATGGACGGAAACAAAGGGCAGGCCCTCCGCGAGCGGGCGGCGGCCCTTTTCGGCCGCCTCCGGCGCGAGAACCTGCCCGATACCCTGCGCGGCCTCAAGGGCGTGTGGCTCGTGGGCAGCTGCGCCTGCGCGCTGCTCGTACTGCTCGCGCTCATATGCGCCCTCGCGGGCGAGGGAGGCTGGGCCTCCGCATTCGCCGCCGCCGCGGTGCTGCTGCTTCTGCTCTCCAACATCTGGTTCCGCGAGCGCGTCACGAGCCCCATCCTCGGCCTGGGCGACACCGCCCGGCGCATAGCCGAGGGCAGCTACGGCTCCCTGGCCGAGAAGTTCCGCGACGACGAGGTCGGCTCACTGACAGAGGCCATAAACAACATGTCCGTCAAGATAGGCGAGGCCAGCCGGGCCCAGTCCGAGTTCGTCTCCTCCGTCTCGCACGAGCTGCGCACCCCGCTCACCGCCATCACCGGCTGGAGCGAGACGCTGCTGTACGACGAGGCGCTGCAGGGCGACTCCCGCCGCGGGATAGAGATAATCTCCAACGAGGCCAGCCGGCTGACCGTCATGGTCGAGGAGCTGCTCGAGTTCACCCGGCTGCGCGACGGGCGCTTCACCCTGGACCTCGGGACGGTAGACCTCTCCTCGCTCATAGAAGAGGTGGATTTCACCTACAGCGAGCTGCTCCGGCACGACGACATCCAGCTCGACTGCTCCCTGCCCGAGGAGGGCCTGCCCCCCGTCACGGGCGACAGCGCCCGGCTGAAGCAGGTGCTGCTCAACATACTCGACAACGCCGTCAAATACGGCCGCAGCGGCCGGCGGGTGGAGCTCTCCGCCTCCGCGGAGGGGGAATATGTGCGCATCTGCGTGCGCGACCACGGCCCCGGCATAGCGGAGGAGGACCTGCCGCACGTCAAGGAGCGGTTCTACAAGGGCCGAGGGAAGGAGCGCGGCAGCGGCATAGGGCTCGCCGTCTGCGACGAGATCGTCGCCCTCCACAGCGGGCATCTGAAGGTGGAAAACGCGGAGAGCGGCGGCGCGCTTGTGACCGTCGAGCTCCCTGTAAAGACCCAATAATCTCAATTGCGAAGAGGTAAATATGTCAGAAAAAAGCAACACTCAGGTCTGCTTCCGCACCTCCATCGGCGGCCAGGCGCTCATGGAGGGCATACTGATGCGCGGCCCGGACAAGCAGGCCATAGTCTGCCGCACAAAGGACGGCATAGTTGAAAAGACCGAGCCGATAAAGCCTCTGAAAGAGCGCTGCGCGCTGTTCGGCTGGCCCATAATCCGCGGGGTGGCCGTTTTCGCCGACTCGATGCTCAAGGGCATGAGCGCCCTCACCTACTCCGCCGGCCTCCTGCCCGAGGACGAGCAGGAGGAGCCGACCAAGCTGGACCTCTGGCTGGAGAAGAAGCTGGGCAGCGAGAAGGCCGAGAAGGCCATAATCGCCGTGGCGGCCGCGCTCGGCGTGCTGCTGGCCCTGGCCCTGTTCATCTTCCTGCCCACCTTCCTGATTGGGCTCATACCCGGACTGGAGGGGGAGTTCGCCCTGCGCAACCTGCTGGAGGGCATACTCAAGCTGGTCATACTGCTGGTCTATCTCTGGCTCTGCTCGCGCATGAAAGACATGAAGCGGCTGTTCTCCTACCACGGCGCCGAGCATAAGACGATTTTCTGCTACGAGAAGGGCCTGCCGCTCACGGTGGAAAACGTCCGCCCGCAGAGCCGCTTCCACCCGCGCTGCGGCACCAGCTTCCTGCTCGTGGCCATAATTGTCGGCATCCTCGTCGGGCTGCTGATACAGCTGGACAACACGCTGCTGAGGATGCTGTGCCGCCTCGCGCTGCTGCCGCTGATAGTGGGCATCAGCTATGAGATAAACCGCTGGGCCGGCCGGCACGACAACGTCCTCTCCTCTATCCTCTCCTGGCCGGGACGCCAGCTGCAGCACCTCACGACCAACGAGCCGGACGACGGCATGATAGAGTGCGCCATACGCGCCCTCGAGCTGGTCATACCCGAGAGGAAGGGCGCCGACGCCTGGTGAGAGGACTCAAAAATGGTAAAATGGGGAACTGGGAGATGAGGGCCTATGCCGAGAACCTACAGTGAGATGTACATCGCGCTGCGCAACCGCCTGCGCGACGCCGGGATAGAGGCGGCCGCGCTGGAGGCGCGGCTCATAGCAGCCACCGCCGCCGGCAAGAGCACGGAAAAGCTGCTGCGCGACATGCGCTATTACGCCACGGACGAGGTGGAAAAACGCGCCGCCGCGATGGTGGAGCGCAGACTAGCCGGCGAGCCCGTGGCCTACATCACGGGAGTCTGGGAGTTCCGCGGCCTGCCCATGGAGGTGACCCGGGATGTGCTCATCCCCCGGGTGGACACCGAGGTCCTGGCCGAGACGGCGATAAAATATCTCAAAGGCGCGGGCAAATTCGACGCGCGCGTGCTCGACCTCTGCTCCGGCACCGGCTGTGTCGGCTGCGCCATAGCCGCCGAGCTGCCGCGCGTCCGCGTGGTGCTGGCGGACGTCAGCCCGCAGGCCATAGAGGTCAGCCGGCGGAATGTCAGCCGCAACGGCCTCGACGGCCGCGTCAGCTTCCTCGCCGCCGACGTCACCAAGGCCCCGCCGATAATGACCGGCAGCTTCGACCTCGTGGTGAGCAACCCGCCCTACGTCCCCACTCCGGAGATAATGACGCTCGACCCCTCCGTCCGTGACTACGAGCCCATCTGGGCGCTCGACGGCGGCGAGGACGGCCTGGACTTCTACCGCGCCATACTCAAGAACTGGCGCGGGGTGATACGCCAGGGCGGGGAGCTTATGTTCGAGGTGGGCGAGGACCAGGCCGAGCGGGTCAAGGACCTCATGCGCATGGCCGGATTGCGCGAGGCCTCCTCCGTGCCGGACACCCGCGGCGTCGAGCGCGTGGTCACCGCCCGCGCCTGAGTACGCTTATGCGAAAAGCCGCGCTTTACATCGCGATGAGCCCCGGCGTCTGGCCCTGCGGGGCATGGACTGCTATGTGCCCACGCACCGTAAATGCGCGCCGGCGCATGGGGCGGTATTTACGGACGAAGTGCCCGGGGCGCTTATTGCACGGCTCAGGGCTCTGCCGGGCAGGGACATATGGGGATATGCGGCGGCGCGGTCGAGAGCGGCGGCATAGCCCGTCTGACGTACGTCAGACGGGAGTAAAGCACAAGGAGACAGTCGGACTGTGATAAAAGCCATTACGAAAATGACCGTTCGGCCGGACAAAACCGAGGAATTTGAAAGGCTGGCGAGGGAGCTGGTCTGCTGCTCGCGCAAAGATGACGGGAGCGAATATTACAGTTGTAACAAAAGTGAGACTCAGCTGAATACGTATTGTTTCATAGAGTTTTGGAGAGACGCAGAGGCTTTTCAGGCCAGTATGGATAAGGGGTATTTTGCCCGCCTGTTCCCGCGGCTGGTTGAATTGACGGAAGAAAAGCCGGTCATAGAATTGTATACCGGGCTTGCAGATAAGTTTTGAATATCAAGTGTAATAACTAGAGAGGTGTAAATATGGCTGAGAAGAAAAAGGCAGCGCCCGCTTCCCCCGCGCCGGTTGCGGCGGCCGACAAGAAAAAGGCCCTGGAGACGGCGATAGCCCAGATAGAGAAGAACTACGGCAAGGGCGCGATAATGCGCCTGGGAGACGACATACCGGTGAACGTGGAGTCCATCTCGACGGGCTCGCTCTCCCTGGACCTGGCGCTGGGCATAGGCGGCGTCCCCCGCGGGCGCATAGTGGAGATCTACGGCCCCGAGAGCTGCGGCAAGACCACCCTGGCCCTCCACGTCGTGGCCTCCGCGCAGAAGGGCGGCGGCGAGGCCGCCTATATCGACGTCGAGCACGCGCTCGAGCCGGCCTACGCCCGGGCCCTCGGCGTGGACATAGATAATCTGCTCATCTCCCAGCCGGACACCGGCGAGCAGGCACTGGAGATAACCGAGCAGCTCGTGCGCTCCGGCGCACTGGACGTCGTGGTCATAGACTCCGTGGCCGCCCTGCTGCCGCGCAGCGAGCTCGAGGGCGAGATGGGCGACAGCAGCGTCGGCGTCGTGGCCAGGCTGATGAGCCAGGCCCTCAGGAAGCTCGCCGGCGTCGTCAGCAAGACCGGCTGCATCGTCATCTTCATCAACCAGCTCCGCGAGAAGATTGGCGTCATGTACGGCAACCCGGAGACCACTCCCGGCGGCCGCGCGCTGAAATATTTCGCCAGCGTCCGCATAGACATGCGCCGGGTAGAGACGCTCAAGAGCGGCAGTGAGCTGATAGGCAACCGCACCCGCGCCAAGGTCATAAAGAACAAGGTCGCCCCCCCGTTCAAGGAGGCGGAATTCGACATCATCTACGGCCAGGGCATCTCCAAGGTTGGCGAGATAATCGACCTCGCGGCCAAGCTCGACCTCATTGAGAAGGCCGGCGCCTGGTACACCGTGGGCGAGGCCCGCATACAGGGCCGTGACGGCGTCCGCACCTATCTGGAGGAGCACCCCGAGGTCATGGACCAGCTGGAGGCGGAGATCCGCGCAAACGCCCACAAGCTGATGACCCCGCAGGCCCGCAGGGCCGCCGTGGCCGCCGGCAGGGCCGTGGACATCTCGGCCGAGGACTTCGACGCCTGAGGCCATGCCGCTCAGTGTAAAGGACAGGGCCCTGAGGCTGCTGGAGCGCCGCGACTACGGCCGCGACGAGCTGGCCGCCAAATTGGTCGAAAAGGGCGCGGAGCCGGAGGAGGCCGCCGCCGTGGCCGGGCGCATGGTCGAGCTCGGCTTCGTCAACGACGCGAACTACGCCGCCATGGTCGCCCGGCATTACGCCGCGCGCGGCTATGGGGAGCGGCGGATACGCGACGAGCTGCGCCGCAGGCGCATCCCGCGCGAGCTCTGGGACTCCGCGCTCGAGGCCGTCCCCGAGGACGGGGACACGGCCTACCGCTGCCTCTGCGCCAGGCTGCGCGGGCGCGCCGCGCAGCCGGACGAGCTGCGCCGGGCGGCGGCCGCCCTGCAGCGCCGCGGCTTCCCCTGGGAGGAGGTCCGCGCCGCGCTGGAGAGATATAAACGCGAATACGATTCTCAGGAGGAAGCATGAAAGTTGCCCTGATTTCCCTCGGCTGCCCCAAAAATCAGGTGGCCGCCGAGCAGATGCTCCACGCCCTGCGCTCGGCCGGGCACGAGATAGTCTCCGATCCCGCGGAGGCCGGGGCCGTCGTGGTGAACACCTGCGCCTTCATCGAGGACGCCAAGCAGGAGGCCATCGACACCCTGCTCGAGGCCGCGCAGCTCAAATCCGGCCGCCTCAGGACGCTCATCTGCGCCGGCTGCCTCTCCCAGCTCTACGGCGGGGAGATAATGGCCGAGATCCCGGAGGTGGACGGCGTGGTGGGCGTGGGCAGCTGTTTGCGCATAGCCGAGGCGCTGTCCGCCGCCGCGCGGGGCGAGCGCCCCGTTTTCATGGACCCCAACGACGCCCCCGTGGAGGAGGCGGAGCGCATCGTCTGCACCGGCCCGGCCTGGGCCTACCTGCTGATAGCCGAGGGCTGCGACAACCGCTGTTCCTACTGCCTCATCCCCTCCATACGCGGCCCCTTCCGCTCGCGCCCCATGGAGGCCATCCTCGCCGAGGCCCGCTCGCTCGCCTCCCGGGGTTACAGGGAGCTCATCCTGGTCGCCCAGGACCTGACGCACTACGGCGCGGATCTCGATGGCGGCGTGAATCTCGCCGCGCTGCTGCGCGAGCTGTGCAGGGTAGACGGCCTGGAATGGCTGAGGCTGCACTACCTGTATCCCCATGAGCTCGACGACGCTCTGATAGAGGTCATAGCCTCCGAGCCGAAGATAGTGAAATATCTGGACATACCCATCCAGCACATCAACGACGGCATCCTGCGGCGTATGAACCGCCGGGACCGCGGCGCGGAGATACGCGCGCTGCTGAAAAAGCTCCGAGAGCGCATCCCGGGCCTGGTGCTCCGCACCAGCCTTATCACCGGCCTGCCCGGGGAGGGCGAGGCAGAGTTCGAGGAGCTGTGCGAGTTTTTGCGCGAGGCGAAGATAGAGCGCGCCGGCGTTTTCCCCTTCTCCCCGGAGGAGGGCACCCCGGCCGCGAAGATGCCGCACGCGGACGGCGAGACCGCGCGCAGGCGCGCCGGGCTCGTCCGGGAGCTGCAGGCCGGCATAATGGACGAGTGGGAGGCCTCGCTCGCCGGCAGCGTGATTGAGGCCATCTGCGACGAATACGACCCTGAGACGAACACGGCCCGCGGCCGGGCGTACTTCGACTCCCCCGGCATAGACGGCTCGGTGGTGTTCCCGGGGCCGTGCATGCCGGGCGAAATAGTGCAGCTGCGCGTCCTCTCCGCGGAGGACGGGGAGCTGAGCTGCGAGAGCGTATGACCAGTATAACGGAGGCGCATGAAATGAAGCTCACCACCGCAAGCAAGATAACAGTTCTGAGGATTCTCCTCATCCCCGCCGTGCTCGTGCTCATGTATCTGGACTTCGAGGGCCACATGTACGCCGCCCTCGCCGTGTTCGCGGCCGCCTCGCTCTCCGACTTTGTGGACGGCTACATAGCCCGGCACTATGACCAGGTCTCTAATTTCGGCAAATTCCTGGACCCCCTGGCGGACAAGCTGCTCGTCATCTCCGTGATGCTCGTCTTTGTGGACACGGGCCTCTTCCCCGCCTGGGTGGCCATAGTCGTCATCGCGCGGGAGCTGGCCGTGCAGGGCCTGCGCCTCGTCGCGGTCGAGGGCGGCAAGGTCATAGCCGCCGCCTGGTCCGGAAAGATAAAGACCGCCTCCACCATGGTCTGTTTCGTGCTGCTCATGCTCCCCGTGCCCGACTGGTGCGTCACGGCCTGCTGGGTCGTGGTGCTGGTCACGACGGTCTACTCCGGCATAGAGTATTTCGTCAAAAACGCGGCCGTGTTCCGGGGCTGAGCGCATGGAAGAGCTCACCGCAAAAAGGCGCACGCCGCCGCTGAGGGACTTTGCCCCCGTGCGCTGCGCGCTGGCGGCCCTCGCCCTGCTCACGGCCCTGGGCATACAGCTCCTGCGCGGCTCCGACGGGGCGATGCTCTGGATATACTCCCACATATCCCGGCCCTACCACCGGTTCATGGGCCGCCTCTGCTCGCATGTGAGCTTCTCGGTGGCGGAGGCCTTCTACGCCGTGCTGATACTCGGCACACTGGCCTTTCTCGCCTTTTCCGTATACCGCCTCGTGAGGCACGGCGGCCGGCTGCTCCGGCTCTGGCGCACGCTGCTCACGCTCGGCATGCTGGCGGCCATGTTCTGGGCCGGCCTCTGCCTGTTCTGGACGCCATACTACTACGCCCCCGGCTTCTCGGAGCAGAGCGGGGTGGACGACGGCCCCGTCGAGGTCTCCGAACTGGAGACCGTCACGCGCTATTTCGCCGCCCTCGCCAACGAGTACGCCGAAGAGGTCCCCCGTGGCGCGGACGGCTCCTGGGACTACAGCCGCGAGGACATAATCGGCCGCGCGAGCTCGGTGTTCGACGCCGCGGCGGAGGTGTTCCCCTGCCTGGAGGGCGAGGACCTGGAGCCCAAGGGCATATATTTCTCGCGCATCATGAGCTACCTCGATTTCACCGGCTTTTTCTTCCCCTTCACCGGAGAGGCCAACCTGAACATGGACTCCCCGGTGTTTCTCCTGCCCTCCACGACCCAGCATGAGATAGCGCACCAGCGCGGGGTGGCCGCGGAGCAGGAGTGCAACTTCGTGGCCATCTTCTCCTGCCTCATCTCCGAATACGCCGACTTCCGCTACGCCGGGGCCGCCCTGGGCTACATATACCTCGGCAACGCCCTCTACGGCGCGGACTACGAGGCCTGGGAGCCGATATATTACTCCCTCTCGGACACCGTGAGGGCGGATTTCAACATCAACAACTCCTACTGGGCCCAGTTCGAGGACAGCGTGGTGCAGGAGGCCTCCAACAGCGTATACGACTCCTTCCTGAAGTCCAACGGCCAGGAGCTGGGGCGCCAGAGCTACGGCAAATGCGTGGACCTGCTCGTACACTACTACCTCGCCGAGGCCGTGGAGGCCCTGGGATGAGGCGCGCGCTGCGCATACTGGGCCTGGGGCTCCTCGCCCTGGCCTGCTCGCTGCCGGTGGTGACCTTGGGCGCGGCCGCCTCCGCGCTCTACTACGCCCTCGCCAAGAGCATACGCCGCGGCCGCGGCTCTCCGTGGGGCGAATTCTTCCGCGCTTTCAGGCAGAACCTCCTGCCGGGCCTGGCCCTCACCGTCATCCTGGCGCTGCTGCTGGCAGCGGCGTACGTCTCGGCGCTGTATGTGGTAAACCGCCCCGTGAGCGGGCTCGTGAACGCCTTTTACATCCTGACTCTGGCGGTGACCGCCCTCCTGTCCGGACTCATCGTCTCGCTCACCTTTCCGGCCCTCTCGCGCTTCAATTTCAAGCCGGCCCAGCTCCTGGCCTTCACGCTGCGCCTGGCGGTGAAGTTCCCGCTGAGGGCCGCCGCACTGCTGCTAATGTCCGCCGCGGCCACGCTGCTCATATATATATTCCCGCCGGCCGCGCTCGCCGTCCCCGGCTGCCTCTGCTATGCCTCCACCTGGCTGATAGAGCCCATGTTCCGGGCCTTCATGCCCCCGCGCAGCGAGTTCCCGGAGGACGCGGACACCTGGTACCTGGAGTAAAAATCGCCCGCCTGACAGGCGGGCGATTTTGCTTGTCAAAGAAGGGCTCCGCCTTCTTTGACAAAGGGGCTTGCACTTCGCTTCGCGCCTCGTTATCCGCCTGAGGTGGACAATTCGACGCGCGCTCCGCGAGAAGTATTTTCGGCGATGTACACGCCGCCGCCGAAAATGATTCCGACTTTATTCGCGGCTGCGGCCGCGAATTCTCCGAAGGTTTTTTGACCGTCTCTATAGCCCGCCTGACAGGCGGGCTATTTTTTCTTTTACTGAGCCTGCGTGCCGCCGGCGGCCACCGCCGCCTGCAGCAGCGTGTTCGCCACCGGACCCGCGTTTGTCAGCCCGCCGCCGGCGTGCTCCACCAGCACCACAAAGGCGTAGGGGTGTTCCGGGTCGTTCAAAAAGCCCGTCATCCAGGCGTGGGAGGTCCCGTCGCCCACCTCGGCGGTGCCCGTCTTGGCCGCCACGTCCAGCCCCGGGAAGGTCCACTCCCCTCCATAGGCCGTCTCCACGTTGTAGTCCATCATCGAGGCTATCCTCTCCGCCGTGGAGGCGGAGAGGAGCTCCGTCTCGCGGTCGAGCTCCCCGTGGCCCAGGATGGTGGGCTCATATATGCTGCCCCCGTTCGCGACGGCCGCCACATAGCGCACCAGCGCGTAGGGGCAGACGAGGTCGTTGTGCTGGCCGATGCCCGTCCAGGCCAGGCCTATGCGCGCGTCCTCCTGCTCCCAGTCGAGGCTGCCGCTCTTCACCTGCATGCCGTCCATGGTCAGCTCCGCCGTTATGCCGAGCTTCTCCGCGTACTCCACCAGCGTGTCATAGCCCAGCTCGAGCGAGATCTCCCCGAAGGCGCAGTTGCAGGAGTTGGCCAGCGCCTGCTCTATGGTCTGGCTGCCGTGGTAGCCAGTACACTGCAGCGTTATGCCGTCCAGGTCCGCGCTGCCGCCGCACCAGAAGCTGCGCTCAAAGAGGTCGGGTATATTCTCGATTGCCGCCGCAAGGGTCACCAGCTTGTACACCGAACCGGGCACGAAACTGGCGCCTATGGCCTTGTTTATATATGTCCCGTCCGCGGGCTCGGAGGAGGGGTTCTCCGGGTCGTCCGCCGGCGTCGAGACCATGCAGAGTATCTCGCCGGTGGTGTAGTCGAGCAGTATGGCCGTGCCGTTGCGCCCGGCGAGGGCATTATAGGCCGCGGCGTTCAGCGAGGAGTCCACCGTGAGCTGCAGGGTCCTCCCGCTCGAGGTGCCGCTCACAAAGCTGTAGCCCATGAGCGAGTCGCGGAACTGCCTGAGCGCGCCCGTGGCCACGTTTCCGCGCGTGTCGCCCAGCAGGTGGTAGCAGGCCCGGCGCACGGTCTCATCGGCGGAGAAGTCCCAGCTCTCCCCGTCTGAGGTATACAGCACGGCGCCGTTGCGGTCGATTATCTCCCCGGCGGGCGAGCCACCCGTAAAATATGTCGCCCAGGCCCCGCCGTCGTCCGCCAGGCGGACCAGATACACCGCCAGACCCACGACCAGCATGAGCGCGATGAGCAGCGCGGCGCCCGCCCTGCGCTGTACTTTCTTCATCCGAGCGCCTCCTCGCCGTCATAGTCGTCCCCGCCGTATTCCTCGGGGTATGCCTCCCTGCCCTCCTCGCGGTATCTGCGCTTTTCGCGCCGGACCACGAAGCTGGCGTCCCGCCTGGTGTCCGTGGCCTTGACAAAGGCCAGCAGCATCCAGCAGGAGAGCAGGGAGGTGCCGCCCTTTGACACAAAGGGGAAGGTCACGCCCGTAAAGGGCAGTATGTCCAGCGAGCCGAACACGTTCAGGCCCATCTGCACCATCATCAGGCTGACCGCCGCGCAGCCGGCGATGACATAGAAGGTGCTGCGGCCCTGGGCCGCGTTCCGCACGGCGAAGAGCGCGAGGGCGATCACCGCCAGCATGGCCGTGATGGCTATTATCAGGCCCAGCTCCTCGCTGAGCACGGCGAACACCATGTCCGTGTTGGCCGCGACTATGTCCTTCAGCCAGCCCTCCCCGGCGCCCTGGCCGAAGAGCCCGCCGGAGGCCGCGGCGCTCATCGCCCGCGTCTGCTGGAAGCCGGCGTCCCAGACGTCCTCCCAGGCGTGCCCCCAGGTGGAGAAACGCTGGGCGATATACGGCTTGACGCTCAGCACCAGGAACCCGGCCAGCCCCGCCCCGGACACCGCCAGCAGCACCGTGGCGAAGCTGCCTGAGCGCAGGAAGGAGACCACCAGGAAGGTGGCGAAAAAGATGACCGCCGTGCCGAAATCCCCCATCAGCGCGAGCGCGCAGACGCAGACCGCGGAAAACGCGATGTAGCCGAACAGGTTCCGCCGGGCGAACAGCCTGTCCAGCGTGGCGGCCCCGGCGTAGATATAGCAAACCTTGACCAGCTCGGAGGGCTGTATGGTGAATCCCCCAATCTCCAGCCAGTTCATCGAGCCGCCGCGCACCTCGCCCATGACCAGGTTGAGCGCGAGCAGGCCCAGAGCCGCGGCGGCGGCCAGCCAGCGCGTGCGCTTCACGCGCTCCAGGTCGCGCAGCCACCAGCCCAGGAAGAAGAACAGCGCCACGCCCGCCAGGATGAGCACCACCTCTTTGAGCATGTCGTCCGGCGTGCTGGTGGCGCAGACCTCCACGCCCAGGGTGGTGAGAAAGAAGGCCAGGGTCTCCGGCTCAAAGCCCGTGCGCCCCAGCGTCCGCATGAAGAGATAGCAGAACCACTCCGCCGCCATCAGTGCAAAGAAGGACAGGCATATGGAGTAGAGATGTTCCCCGTCCGCCGTGACGGTGAACTCCAGCGCCAGGAAGGCCTGGAAGAGCGAGAGTATGAGCAGCGTCACCCCCGGGCCCACAAAGCGCCCCGGGGCGCTGCGCCTCCGCTCCAGCCGCTCCCTCTCCGCTCCCGAGATTTCGCGGAAGGCCATGGCCTCGGCCGCGAAGTCTATCTCGTCCCCGTCGCCCACGCTCTCCCAGGCCCCGGCCTCCTCGCCGTTTACGAAGGTGCCGCCCTTTGAGCGCAGATCGGTCAGCGTCCAGTCCCCGTCCCCGTCCCGCTGCAGCGAGGCGTGCATGCGCGAGACCGTGGGGTCGTCCAGCACGATGTCCGCTGAGCGGGCGCGCCCCACTATGCACTCCCAGTGGTTCACGGGGTGCTCGGTGCCGTTCAGGTCCACGAGATAGGCCCAGGTCTCCGGCTCATACCGCTCGCGCAGCATGGAGCGCACGCAGCGCAGCAGCACCCAGAGCGCGAGCAGCGGAAGTATATATTTGGTTCCCTGCATGATGTATCCGGTCATGTCCGGCAGGTTTTCCATCTGATTCCTCCAGTGTTTTGGGGTACCGCCCCGCCGCCCCTCCCGGCCTGCGCCGGTTTGACACGCGCGAAGCTTAAAGCCATGCCGCGGACAGAGCGCGCCGCCGCGGCACAGGACGCGAAGCGGGCCCGGCCGGCGCGGTTTCTCTCTGTCCCCTACGCGCCGATTATATCATTTTAAGCCGGCGTTGACAACCGGCACGGCGTGCAATAGAATAAAGCTGTGGGCACAGTTCGGCCGCCACGCCGGATTAGACGAAACGCGCGGATTTTTGTTCAATCCGCGCGAATGGGGAGGTATTATATGAAAAAGCTCGGACTGGCCGCGCTTTTGCTGGCCGCGGCGCTGGCCCTCAGCGCCTGCGGCGGGCCGGCGGCGGCCATGGCCTCGCGCCTGGTGAAGGGCAATCTCGACGCCGTCTATTTCGGCACGGCCGAGGAGGACTATCTGGCGCTCGTGGACAGCTCCGCGGCCGAGATAGAGGCGATGTACGAACAGGGTATGGAGGTGGAGGCCCAAGCCTTTGCCCTCTATTACGGGGTGGACTATCTCACGGACGAGCTGACGGACGAGCTCGCCGACATGTACAAGCAGATTTACCAGTCCGCCAGATATGAGGTCGGCACTGCCAGCGAGATGGCGGACGGCAGCTACGGAGTGCCCGTCAGGGTCTGGCCTCTGGATATAATCCAGCTGGTGAACGAGCGCGCCGGGGCCTATCTGGACGAGTACAACTCCCAGTTCACCGACGAGCAGGTGGCCGCGATGACCGAGGAGGAATATCAGGCGTACGACACCGGCTGGGCCCGTGCGATAATCCAGTGCTGCCTGGACAGCCTGCCCGACATGGGCTACATGGAGGAACGTTCCATGGTAATCCAGGTCATGCAGGACGAGGACGGCCTCTGGAACATCTACCGGGACGACTTCGTCTCGCTTGACGAGGCCATAATATACTATCCCTGATTTGGAGGCCCGCAGAGAATGTTTGGTATGATAATCCTCGTTACCGCCATAGCCGGCGTCGGCGGCACCGGCCTGGGCGGCGTGATCGCCGCGCTCTTCAGGCGCGACTCCAGCAGGCTCGTCAGCCTGCTTCTCGCCTTTGCCGGCGGGATAATGACCGGCGTGGTCTGCTTCGACATGATAGACTCGGCAATGAACCCCGAGGGCTCCGACGCGAGCATGAGCGTGTTCTTCGTGATTTTCGGCGTGATGCTCGGCTACGTGGTGATATGGCTGCTCAACATCTGGATAGACAGCCGCACTAACCACGAACTCGAGCACATCGACGCCAATCACCCCAGGACGGCCGACGGCCTGGATGAGCTCATCCACAGCGACCACTACGTCCGGCACGAGCAATGTTCGGAGGACGGCGGGCCGTCCTCGCCGTACCAGCTCTTCATTGCCGGGGTGGTCATGGCCTGCGCCATCGCGCTCCACAACATGCCCGAGGGCATGGTGATAGGCGCGTCCTACGCCAGCGACAGCGCGGAGGGCATAGCCGGCGGAATGGGTCTGGTGATGGCCGTGGTCATCGGGCTGCACAACATCCCCGAGGGCATGGCCGTGGCCGTGCCGCTGATAACCGGCGGCATGAAGCGCGGCCGGGCCATACTCATAACGGCCCTCTCTGGCGCGCCCACGATAATCGGCGCCGTGCTCGGCTTCGCGCTCGGCAACATCTCGCCCGTCTGGCTCTCGCTGTCGCTCAGCTTCGCCTCCGGGGCCATGCTCTATGTCGTGTTCGGCGAGCTCCTGCCGGAGGCCATACTCATGTGGCGCTCCAAAATGCCCGCCCTGGCCGCCGTCGTCGGCATCCTGGTCGGGCTGATGATAATCTACATATGAGGCTTATCTGCTTCGGCGACTCGAACACCTGGGGCTATGACGGCCGCTCCTATCTGGGCGAACGTTTCCCTCCCGATGTCCGCTGGACAGGCCGGCTCGCCGCCCTCACCGGCGTGGAGCTGGCAAACCTGGGCGAAAACGGCCGGGAGATACCCCACACGCCCTCCGCCCTCACTGCGGCGGAGGCGGAGTTGCGCCGCGAGGGCTGCGCAGACTGGCTGCTCGTCATGCTCGGCGGGAACGACCTTCTGCAGGACGCCTCGCTGACCGCGGCGGACGTCGCCGCGCGCATGGAGGCCTTCCTCCTGCGCGCCGCCGCCCTGCCCTCTCTCGCGGCGGCGCGGCGGCTCCTGATAGCCCCGCCCCCGATGGTGCCCGGGGCCTGGGTGCCGGCCGGCCGCCTGATAGAGGAGTCCTCCCGCCTCGCCGCGGAGTACTCCCGGCTCGCGGACCGGCTGGACATAGACTTCCTGGACTGCGGCCCCCTGCCGCTGGCCTATGACGGCATCCACTTCACGGAGGAGGCCCACGCCAGGCTCGCGGACAGCCTGCGCCGCAGGCTGGGGCTCTGAACCCCACGGAAAACAGGCCGGGACTGCGCGGCGCGCGGCCCCGGCCTGTTCGTCCGCACGGGCCGTCCGCTATCGGTCCCCTCCGCGGCGGCCGGCACTCCGCGCGGGTCACCCGGCGCGCGGGAGTTTCACCGCCATGTCACTTTGACCGGGAAAAGAGGCCCCTCTTCTCATACGGCTCCACGCTGATGCCGCGCACCTCGTACCCCGTCGCGCCTATGGCGGCGCGCAGCCTCTCCCCGTCCGGGGCCTCCTCCGCTATTATCTCCGTCCTGCCCCTGCTGTGTGAAGAGGACACCTTCTTCACGTCGAAGTTTTTGCGCACGCAGTCATTCACGTGCGCCTCGCACATGGAGCAGGCCATGCCGTCTATGTCGAGAGTCACCTTTACCATCAGAAAAGCCTCCTGTATGGGATAGAGTTAGTTGCTTCTAACCGACGCCCGTATGCCGCCTCTCCCACCGTTTAAGGCGCCATATGGGTTAGCATTTGCTAACCCATATGATATCACGCCTGACATTAAAATTCAAGTGTTTTCGTCCCGTTTTTTACGCCTCCCCGAGGGCGAAGCGCAGTATGTTCCGGGCCGCCCGCTCCGCCGTGAGGCGGGAGACCTCCCCGGAGCGCAGCGCGCGGTATATGGCCAGCACCGCCGCCGGCGTGCCGGGCATCACCAGGTCGTTGCCCGCCCGGCAGCAGAGCTCGTGGCGGCTGCCGTCGTGCCCCGTGGAGAACCAGTCGGTCATGACCAGCCCGTCGAAGCCCCACTCACATCTGAGGATATCCGTCAGCAGTTCGCGGTTATTGGGCGCGTAGACGCCGTTGAGCAGGTTGTAGCTGCTCATCACGGCCTTTGCTCCCCCCTCCGTGACAGCCGTGCGGAAGCCTTTGAGATATATCTCCCTCAGCGCCCTCTCATCGACCCGGCTGTCGGAGAGCGTCCGGCAGTCCTCCAGCTCGTTGCAGGCGAAGTGCTTCACCGTGGCATACCTGCCCGGCCGCGACTGCACCCCGCGGCACACGGCGGCGGCCATCTTCCCGCTCAGCAGCGGGTCCTCGGAGAAATACTCGAAATTCCGCCCGCAGAGCGGGTTGCGGTGTATGTTCATCGCCGGCGCCAGATAGAAGTTCACGCCGTACTCCTCCATCTCGGCCGAGACCGCCTCGCCCTGCCTACGGGCCAGTTCCAGGTCCCAGGTCTGCGCCACCGCCGTCTCGCAGGGCCAGGCCGTGGTGAACTGGTAATAGGTCCTCTCCGGACTCAGCGCCCGCTCCAGCCGAGTCAGCAGCCTCACCGCGCGCGAATTCCTTATGGAGCCTGGCATGGCCGGCAGAGCGTAAACCGACGCGCGCGCCTCGCGTGCCAGGTTCAGGCCCTGGGGCCCGTCGGCCATCACCAGGTCCGCGGCGCCGCGGCGCAGGAACACGGCGCTCGTCCTGCCGCAGGCGCCGAACACCGTGTTGTGGAAGGGCGGGGTGTAGGTCGAGCCGGTCAGCAGCAGCGCCAGACCCAGATCCGAGAGGGACGCAGCCAGCGCGTCGGCCCTTTCGCTCCGGTACATCTCCGGCGTGCCGTAGCTGTGCTCAAGCGCCCGCAGGGAGGCCGTGTCCACCCTCACGCGGGGCAGGCCCTCCGGCGCGGCCTCCGCCGGCCTCTCCGGCGGGATGATGGAGGTCACGGGCCGCTCCGGCGCGCAGAGCCGCCTGCACCGCTCCGTAACCGCCCCGGATTCCAGCTCCAGCGCGGCCATTACGCGCGTGTCCCGGGAGTTCCGGCCCAGGCGCAGCAGGTATTCCCCTGCCTCGAGCACAAATGCGCTGCGCGCGGCGTCATACGCGGCGAATTCGCGCAGATCGAAGCGCAGCTCCAGCCCGCAGCTCTCCCCCGCCCCCAGGACGGGGGTCTTGGCAAAGGCGGCCAAGCTCTGATACTCCCGGCCCAGGGCGCCCCGCGGCGCGCTGAGATAGAGCTGCGCCGTCTCGCGCCCCGCCACCGCCCCTTCGTTTTTCACGCGGACGCGGACGGTGGCCTCAGTCCCGGAGAGCTCCAGGCCGCCAAACTCCAGCTCGAATTCCGTGTAGCTCAGGCCGTACCCGAAGGGGTAGCGCGGCTCCACCCCCAGGCTGTCGAACCAGCGGTAGCCCACATATATACCCTCTCGGTACTCCTCCACCCGCGCGTCGCCGCTCCTGTATGAGTAGCTGTCGTGGCAGGGGTAGTCCTCATACCTTCGGGCCCAGGTGTCCGCCAGGTGCCCGCCGGGCTGCGCCGCGCCGGTGAGCACGTCGAAGAGGGCGTTGCCCATCTCCATGCCGCCCTGCGAGGCGTAGACTATCGCGTCCGGCCCTATCTCGTCCGTGAAGCCCAGGTCTATCGGCGCGCCGGAGTTGATCACCAGCACCAGGCGCTCATACAGCGTCCTCAGCGCCCGGAGGTGCTCCAGCTCCCCGGCGGCGATGTAATAATCTCCCTCCTCCGTCCTGCGGTCGCGGCCCTCCCCGGCCTGGCGCACAAGGACGTACACCGCCGTGTCCGTGCCCGAGCCCTCGGCGTCCCGGCGGGTTATCTCCCGCCCCACCGGCGCCCGGAAGGGGTGCGTCCATGAGAGCTCGGACTGCTTTGTCAGCGGCACGTTCCGGAGCAGTACGGCGATCTCCTCCTCCCAGCGGGCAAAGGCCGCGGCGTGTTCCGCGTCCAGGTCGTCCAGCCAGGCCGCGGTGGTCACCTCCCAGCCGTTTCCCCGAAACCCCTGTTCCACGTCCACGAGACGTCTCGGGTGCGTCTCTCCGCTGCCCGTGCCGCCGAAGCTCGTGTGCCTCACGCCCGCGCCGTAGAGCGCCGCCCGGCCGCCGGAGAGCGGCAGGGCCCCGTTGTTTTCCAGCAGCACTATGCCCTCGGCGCACATCTCCCGCGCCAGGGCCCGGTTTTTCCGCTCCCTCGCGCTCTCCTCCGCGCTCACGGGGGCGTAGATTTTCCTCTTCATCTCATTTTACCTCCCCGCCGGCCCCCAGGAGCCGGTCTCAATAAAATGTCTCGCCCGCTCGTCCGCGCGTCCCGTTATCTCCGAGCTCAGGCCCATTAGCTCCAGCAGCCTTATGGCGTTGCGCGTCTCCGCACGCCCTCTCCTGGCGCGGTAGTCAAAGGCCATCTCGCCTCCGTCTATATATTCCTCAAAGTGGAGCAGGTCAAACCTGTTTTCCAGCAGCGAGCAGAGCTCGGCGTCGTGCGTGGCCGCCAGGCAGAGGCAGCCGCGCTCCTCCAGCGCGCCGAGTATCTCTGTGGCGGCGGCTATCCGCTCTATCGTGTTGGTCCCGCGCAGCACCTCGTCCAGCGCGCAGAGCACGCGCGTCCCCTCCTCCTCCGCGGCGTCGAGGATGCGCTTCACCGCGCGTATCTCCGCCATGTAGTAGCTCTCCCCCGAGAGGATGTCGTCGCTGAGGGCCATGGAGGAGTATATCCTGAACACCCCTCCCCGGTAGCTCTCCCCCG
>CALWYN010000197.1 GCA_944385755.1 uncultured Oscillospiraceae bacterium | reverse complement strand
ACCAGCAGCCCGCCGTTCTCGCGGTCGCATATCTCGATTTCCGCCTTGATGTCCATGCGCTGCAGCAGCCCGGAGAGGAACCTCTCCGTCTCGGCCTTTATCCCCTGGCCGGCGTATTTGGGCCCCTGCTCAGCCTGCTGCGCCGGCGCCTCAGCCCTGCCGGCGTTCTGAGCCGGCCTGGCGGCCTCAGCCGCGCCCCCGGGGGCCGGCGCCTTTTTCTCTGCCGGCGCCTCTGTGTGCTCAGGGACGTCGTACTCCACACGTATCACCGCCGGAGAGGCCCCGATTCCGAGGAAGCCGCTCTTGGCCCTGGCCACGATCTCCACCGAGACGTCGTCCCGCTCCAGCCCCAGTTCCGCCAGCGCGGCGGCAAGGGCCTCGTCCTCTGTCTTGCCGGATTTCTCCAGATATTTTTTCATACAAATTACTCCTGCCTGTCGTCCTTGTCATCCGTGAGCCCGGCTTCCTCCTCGACAGCCGCCTCGTCCGCGGACGCTTTCTCCGCCTCAACGGTCTCGGGCTCATCCGGATCTATGCTCGCGCCGAATTCGCTCTCCGCCGCTGCGGCGGCGGTGGCCTCCTCGGCCCCCTCGGGATTGGTATAGCGGTCCTCCACATACGCGCGGCCTTTGGCATAGCGGCGGTTGCCGACCTGTGAGGCCGGCTTCTCCTCCTCCCTGACGCCCAGGCGCTCGCGCCTGGCGGCCCTCTCCGCCCTCTCGGCGGCGGCCTTGCGCTCGGTGTCGGACTGTTTGGCCTGTGCCTGCTGCTTCTTCTTGCTGGTATTGCGGTTGACGTTCGTGGCGTTCATGGCGCGCAGCCGCTCAGTCTCCTGCCGTTTGCGCTCCAGCTCCTCCTCGCGCTCGCGCTCGCGCTGCAGACGCTCCGCGTCCTCCTTGTCCATCTTCTTCTTATAGATGGCGGTGAGCGCGGTGTCACGTATGATACCAGTCAGGCTGTTCATAATCCAGTACACGCAGAGCGCGGCCGGCATGATGAAGCCTATCCAGAGGCTCATGAGCGGCATGATATACATCATGGTCTTGGTGCTCGAGGCCTGGGCCTCCGCCTGCGCGCCTCCGCCCACCGGCGGATTTATCTTGCGGCTGACATACATCGACAGGTAGCTCAGCGCCGTGGAGATGAGCGGCAGCATGAAGAGCCCCACCACGACCCAGACGCCGTTGGAGAAGTCGAAGTCCCAGAACCGCCAGTTCGGCGTGGCGGACAGATCGAGGCCCAGGAAGGTGTAGTCCATGGGTATCAGCCTGTCCGAGAGGCCGGAGAACTGGTCGAAGTGCTCGGTTATGAACTTGGACTGGTATATCTGCTCGTAAAAGCTGTTGTTGGAGCTCGTGTAGTTGGTGAGCTGATAGCCCAGCTCGACGAGCCTCTCGTATATGGCGCCGCCCGGCGCGAGCAGCTCGTCGGCCACGCCCATCATGATGGTTATGGGTTTGACGACCGCGCGGTACAATGCGAGCAGTATGGGGAAGGGCAGCAGGCTCCAGAGGCAGCCGGACATGGGGTTGCACTTCTCCTCGCGGTACAGCTTGGCCATCTCGGCGTTGAGTTTCTGCGGGTTGCCCTCGTGCTTTTTCTGCAGCTCGGCCATGCGCGGCTGCAGGCGGGTCATGCGCATCATGCTCTTCTTGCTCTTCGCCATGAAGGGCAGCAGCACCAGCGCAACGACAAGAGCGAACAGTATTATGGCCCAGCCGAAGTTGTTTGTGAGCTCATAGAGCCACATCATCAGCCAGCCAAACGGTGTTGCTATTGCATCAAGCATTTTTCTTTCTCCTCACTGGTCGTTGTGCGCCGGGAATGGGGGCCCTCACGGCACGGGGTCATAGAACTCGTGCTCCCCGAAATGGAAGGGGTGGCAGCGACTCAGCCGTTTCAGCGCCAGCCATCCGCCCTTCAGCGCGCCGTATTTCTCGATGGCCTCCACGGCGTACTGCGAACAGGTGGGTATAAAACGGCAGCAGGGCGGCGTCAGCGGGGAGATACTCCTCCTGTAAAAGCGTATCGCCGCAAGAAGCAGCTTTTTCATGCCTGTTCCTCCCCCGGAAGCAGTCCCAGCTCCGTCAGCGAGCGGAGCATTTCCCGCTCGAGCCTCGAGTACTCCGCCTGCGCGGCCCGGTGCCGCGCCACGACCACGATGTCGTACCCGCGGCGGAGGCGCGGCTCATTGAGCCTGTATATCTCCCGCAACCGCCTGCGCACGCGGTTGCGCACCACGGCGCAGCCGAGCTTTGTGGACACCGTGAGCCCGAGGCGGTTGCCGCACGAGCCGTTGCGCCTGGCATAGACCACCAGGCAGGGCGCCGCGGCGCTCTTTCCCCGGGAATAGACGCGCCGGAACTCGTAATTCTTCCTGAGCGAGTCGGTAAACTCCAATTGCATTACCTTCCTAAACCGCACAAAGGGCGGTTTTAGGCCGCCCCTGATGGGTTTTCTTTATTAAGCCCCCTCACGGCCTCACTCAGTAGCTGAGCTTGGCTCTCCCCTTCGCGCGGCGGCGGGCGAGAACCTTGCGGCCGTTGCGGGTGGACATTCTCTTGCGGAATCCGTGCTCTTTCTTGCGCTGACGCTTCTTGGGCTGATAGGTGCGAACCATTTCCAATACATCCTTTCCGGTATTATACTCAACGGCGGCTCACATAGGGGCCGCTGTAGTTGACTTTTTTCACTGGCGCGGCGGCTCAGCAAACGCCATTATATAAAAACCGCACTCTCCTGTCAACGGTTTTCTTGCCTCAGAGCCGTTTTTGCCTCTCCTCTCCGGCGTTTTCGCCGGGGCTGTACTCCACAAAGCTCCCCGCGAGCTCCTCGTCCTCCCTCGCGGCGCGCATGGCGTCCTCCAGGCTGTCATACTCCTCGACAGGCGGACGCTCCGCGTCCGTCTCCGTCTCCTCCCCCGCGGCCGTCTCCGTCTCCGGCCGCCGCAGGTTCACCACCAGCGACCAGAGGAAGAAGAGCTGCATGCAGGCGCAGGCCGCGAGCAGCAGCTGCAGCGCCGTCAGCCGCTCGTCCGGCAGAGTGACCATGCAGAGAAACGCCCCGTAGGCGCAGAAGAAGATGGCCGAATACGGCCTCGGCCGCCCGAAGGCGTGCCCCGCGACATAGTAGAATGCCAGCACCGTGCAGGCTATGGCGACTATCTCCGGCCCGTAGCGCCAGACCACGGCTGTGGCGGCGTCCTGCCTGTAGCTCACCACCAGCCAGAAACAGCCGAACGCCACGGGCAGCACGCTGGCCAGGCAGACCCCGGCCGGGGCACCGTTCTCGTCCCCGCCGTCCTTTCCGCCGGCGGCTGCCATCCCTATGAAGCCCCCGTCGGCCAGCAGCCCGAGCAGGGCGAGGACGCGCAGCAGCGTGGAGTACTGGCTGCTCCCGGCGGTCACCAGCAGCGCGATACAGGCCACCGCCATGAGCGCCGCCACGGCCAGATAGGCCGGCTTCCTCAGCTGGCCTCCCCCTCCGTGCGCCTCCGCGAAGGACGGGCTGGAGACGAGCCCCTCGCGGTTTTTGAGGAACCAGATGGTGCCGATGAGCACGGCAGCGGCCGCGAAATAGAGCAGCAGGAGCATCCAGCCCCAGAAGCTCCCCGGCAGATAGAGCCCCTCGTCGTCAAAGGCCGTCATATTCTGTATCCAGCGTGTGAACACGCCGAAGGCCCCGGCGACGCAGACGCCGCAGCATATAGTTAGGGCGTTATTACGCATATAACCTTATCCTGTCCATATAGAATATATCAGCGGACTCAACCGCTATCAGGGTATTTTATACCCTTTTGCCGCCTCAAGTCAATACCGGGGAGGGACTCAGCCATGAAAACCATAGCCGCCGCCGCGCTTATCTGCCTCATTATAGCCCTCGCCCTGCCGCTTGTCCTGGCCCCGTCCGGCGGCGGGGAGGCCGCCCCCGCAGCCACGGAACCGCCCGCGGCCGACGCCGCGACCGAATTCACCGTCCTCACGGACGGCGAGGTGAGGACCGTCACCATGGCCGACTGGCTGCCCGGCGTCGTGGCCGGAGAGATGCCCGCCCTCTTCGAGCCCGAGGCCCTCATGGCCCAGGCCATAGCCGCGCGCAGCTTCATACTCAGCCGGATGCGGACCATAAACGCCTCCCACCCGGAGGCTGACGTCTGCGACGACCCGAACTGCTGCAAGGCGCACTCGGACGAGGCCGAGCTGCGCGAGAGCTGGGGCGATGACTACGACGAGTACTGGGCCAGGATGCTCTCCGCCGTCCGGGACACCGACGGGCAGTACCTCGAGTACGGCGGGGAACCCATACTCGCCGCCTTCCACTCCTCCTCCGCCGGCATGACGGAGGACTCCGGGGAGGTCTGGAACTCCCTGCCGTACCTGGTCAGCGTCACCAGCCCGGAGACCGCCGGGGACGTGCCGGACTACGTCACCACCGTGACGTACGGCCCCGCCGAATTCGAGTCCCTGCTGAGGGCCGCCTACCCCTACATCTCCCTGGGTTCCGACCCCGCCCTCTGGGTGGAGGACACGGAGCTCGACGGCAGCGGCCGCGTGGCCTCCATGCGCATAGGCGGCCAGGACATACCCGGCACCGAACTGCGCACCATCTTCTCTCTGCGCTCCACCGCCTTTGAGCTGGAATATACCGGCGGCGCCTTCACCTTCACCGTAACCGGCTACGGCCACGGCGTGGGCATGAGCCAGTACGGCGCGAACGTGATGGCCGAGCTGGGCTCCAGCTGCGCCGAAATTCTGGCGCACTACTACCCCGGGACCGAGCTCGTGGGCTGAATTTCAGAGTTCCACCGCCTCCCCGCAGTGCAGGAAATACACAATCCGGCGCTTCACGGGCCTCCCGGTCACGCGGGAGAGCGCCCAGGAGTAGGCGCCGAGCTGCCCGGCATACTCCGCCGCGCGCGCGGCCGCGCCCAAGCGGTCCACCCTGTCGGTCTTGTAGTCGATAATGGTTATGCCGTCCGGCTCCAGCACGCAGCAGTCTGCCACGCCCTGCAGCAGTATCTCCTCGCCCTCCCCCCTGCCGGGGAAGAGCTCTCCCGCGGGGCAGAGCACGGAGAAGGCGAACTCCCTGAGCACCTCGCGTGAGCCGGTTATGAGCCTGCCGGTCTCCGAATTCGCCAGATTGCAGAGCGATCGCTCGTCCACCGCCGCGGCCTCCGCAGCGGAGAGCCTGCCCTCGGCTTTGAGCCTCTCCAGCTCGGAGCGCACGCCCGCCAGGTCCGATGCGCGCGCCAGATCTATGTAGCGCAGCGCCAGGTGCGTGGCCGTGCCCCTCTCGGCGGCGTTCAGCCGCCCCTGAGCGCCGGCTATATCGGGCCGGCGGAAACTGCGCGCGGCGTAGGGTGGCAGCTGAGCCGCCTCTTCGTCCGGCTCGGCCAGGCTTTTCAGTTCCGTGGCCGTCACCTTCGAGGGCAGCTCCTCCGCCGCGCGGTGCGGGTACTCCCAGGCGAAGGCGGCCTCCATCCGCTCCAGCTCCCTCTCCTCCTCCGCCGGCGCCCCCGCATCCGGCGCTTCCGCGCCCTCTGGAGCGGCCGGGACGGCCCTCTCTCCGCCCCCCGGATCCACCACCCGCAGCGCGAGGTGGCGGCCGCCGTCGGCCAGCGCGGCCGATATCAGCCACTGCGCAGGGCTGTTCATCGACGCGAGCGCCTCGGCCGCCACCGGCCGGGACGCCGTAAGGCGCAGCCTATCTATCTCCCTCTCCGGCTCGCGCAGGGCACAGGTGATGAACAGCCGCTCCTTCGCCCTGGTCATCGCCACGTAGAGCAGCCGCATTTCCTCGGAGAGCGTCTCCCGCTCCGTGCGTGCGGCCACGGCGCGCCGCGCTATAGTTGGATACTCTATCCCGCGCTCCGCGTCCGTGAGCCGGGGCCCGAGCCCCAGCTCGGGGTGTATCAGCACCGCGCCCGAGGAGTCCTGCCTGTTGAACCGCCTCGCCGTGTCGCAGAGGAACACCACGGGGAACTCCAGCCCCTTGGAGCGGTGTATGCTCATTATGCTCACGGCCCCGCGCTCTCCCGAGGGGGCGGCGGCCGGCTCCTCCCCGCGCTCCTCCATGGCCCTCAGCCAGCCGAGGAAGCGGTGCAGCCCGCGCCAGAGCGTGGCCTCGAACCTCTTAGCCAGCTCAAAGAGCCTCGTGAGCTGGGACCTCCTCTCCGCGCCGTCCGGCATCGCCGAACACAGTGCCATGACGTCCAGCCGGGAATACACCTCGCGTATGAGCTCGGGCAGCTCGCAGTCGCGGGCCAGTTCGCGCAGGCCGCCCAGCGTGTCCAGGAAGCCGGCGCAGTGCCCGTCCTCCCCCGCCGCCAACTCCAGGCAGTCGTAGAAGCAGCCCTCTCCGTCCCTCAGGCGTATCGCCGCCAGCTCGTCGGGCGTGAAGCCGAAGAGCGCGGAGCGCATGACGGCGATAAGCGGCACGTCCCGCCTGGGGTTGTCGATTATGGAGAGCAGCGAGAGCATCACCTGCACCTCCGGCGAGGAGAAAAAGCCCTCCGTCTGCCCGGACTGCACCGGCACGCCCGCGCGCTCCAGCGCGCGGCGGTACGCCGGGCCGGAGACGTTCGCAGAGCGCAGCAGCACGGCCACATCGCCGTAGTTCATCGGCCTTTTGACGCCGTTCTCCGTGACCTCGGCGCCGCCGGCCACCAGCTCCCTTATCATCCGGGCGACGGCGGCGGCCTCGCAGTCCACCTTGTCCGGCCTCTCCTCGTCGTCCCCGGCCTGCGGCAGGGCCACGGCGCGTATTTCGGGCAGCGGCACTCCGCCCTCGAACTTCCCGGCCGCCCTCAGCGCAGCCTTTTCGTCGTAGTCCAGCTCGCCCAGGCGTTCTGACATGATGTTGGTGAACACGGCGTTCACCGCGTCCACAATCTCAGGCCGCGAGCGGAAGTTGTCGCTCAGGAATATGCGGCGCGGCTCCCCCTCCGGGGCCGGCGCGTCGGCGTAGCTGAGATATTTCTCGAGGAATATCCCCGGGTCCGCCAGCCTGAAGCGGTAGATGGACTGCTTCACGTCCCCCACCATGAAGAGGTTCTTCCCCTCGCGGGAGACGGCGCGGATTATCAGGTCCTGGACCCGTGAGACGTCCTGGTACTCGTCCACCATCACCTCCCTGAAGCGGCGGGATATCTCCCGCGCCGTCCGGGTTGGTCGGCCCTCGCCGTCCGTGAGCAGCCCGGCGGCCATGTGCTCCAGGTCCGAGTAGTCCAGCAGCGAGCGGCGGCGCTTTTCGGCGGCATATCTGGCGTCGAAGTCCAGCAGCAGCTTCAACAGCGCCCTCATCGGCCGGGCCGTGCGCCCCAGGTCGCCCAGCAGCTTGGCGCTGTCCTCGGCAAAGAGCGCGTCCAGCCTGGCGGCGGCCTTTTTGCAGCTCTCGCGCCGCGCCTTTATGAGCAGGGCGTCCGCGTCCTCTCCGGCGCCTCTGAAGGTGCCCAGCCGCGGGAAGGGTATGGGCAGGCAGTCCCTGGCCTCATTCCAGCCGATCCGGCCCTCCGAGGCGAAGCGCCTCAGGGCCTCCGCCGTGGCGGAGAGGCTGGGCCCATAGGCCTTTTTCAGCTTCTCGTTGCCGCCGGCCAGGCCGAGCAGACGCTCCAGCTCCTCCACCCAGTACATGGCCGTGTCCTGCGCGTAGCGCATCAGCTCGGCGCCCCAGGGCGTGTCCAGCGCGTCTGCCGGCAGGTTTTCCAGGATCTCCGCCTGCCTGGTGGCCCAGTCGGCCGGCCGGGCGTGGCTCTGCAGCCTGTCATGGAGCCTCAGCACCAGCTCCTGGAGCCGCCTGTCGTCCCTCCCCGCGCCCGCGGTGTCGGCCAGCGCCAGGAAGTCCGGTTCGGCGCGCTCGTAGCTCTCCTCCAGCGCGCGCTCCAGGGCCGTATTCCTCAGTTCCGCGGCCCGGTCCGGGTCCGCTATAGCAAAATCCGGCGCGATGCCGGCCTCGTGGGCGTATTCGCGCAGTATCGCGGCGCAGAAGCCGTGTATCGTGCCTATCTGCGCGCTCTGCACCAGCGCCGCCTGCCGCCTGAGCCGCCTGGAGTCGGCCCGCTCCCCGGCCAGTTCCGAGAGCGAGGCGGAGATCCTCCCCTTCAGCTCAGCGGCCGCGGCCTTGGTGAAGGTTATGACCAAAAACTCGTCGATGTCCGCCCCGCCCTCGCGCGCAACCTGCCGCATCAGCCGCTCGGTGAGTACGCGGGTCTTTCCGCTGCCGGCGGCCGCGGAGACGAGTATCGCCCCGCCCGAGTCCTCTATCGCCAGCCTCTGGCCCTCGGTCGGCCTGAATTCAGCCATTTTCCTCCCCCCTCTCAAGCATCTCCCAGACGCGCGTGGCCGCGAGGCGCGGCAGGTATCTCCGCTCCTCGCCCCCCTCGCCGTCCACAAAGCGGCAGGCCGCCGCGTACTCGCAGTACAGGCAGGCGTTGTCCTGCGCCCCCTTGTAATACGGGTCGGCCTCTATCCGGCCCCGCCTCATCTCCATCGCCAGCGAGGTGAGCAGCCCGTCCAGCCTGCGCCCCAGGGCGCCCAGCTGTTCCGCCGTGGCCAGGCTCTCGCCGGAGGGCACCCCGTCCTTCCACTTCACGGGCAGGCGCAGGGCGTCTCCGGGCGGCTCCATGGCGGCGAGCACCTCCGCGTCGCCCAGCAGCAGCCCCGAGCGTTGCAGCGCCGAGCGCCGCTTTTCGGCTATCTCCCCGTCGGTCAGGTCGGTCTGGGAGGAGACCAGCACGTCCCTCGCCGGGACATAGAGCACCCCGGCCGGCACGGCCTCGCGGCCGTAGAGCTCCGGCGCCGCGCCGGAGAGGGTGAAGAGGTACAGCAGCATCTGCAGTCCCAGCCCGTACCAGACGTCCGAGAGCGAGAAGCTCTTCTTCCCTGTCTTGTAGTCCACCACGCGCAGGTAGAGCCTCCCGTTGTGCACCCAGCCGTCCACGCGGTCCGCTATCCCGGCGAGCGAGAGCGTCCCGCCGTCCGGCAGCTCCCTCTTCCGGGCCAGGCGGGAGAAGTCCAGCTCAAAGCCCAGCGGCCTGAACTCCGAATTCCTCAGCTCCCCGGCCATGTCGGCCACCACGCGCTTCAC
>CALWYN010000196.1 GCA_944385755.1 uncultured Oscillospiraceae bacterium | reverse complement strand
CATAATATTCCTTCCAGTCCGTCATGAAGGAGGCATAGCGGTCCACGGCGTAAAAAATGGAGGAGGCAAACGGATTAACGTCGTTCGGGTCCTCTCCGAAACGCCCCGAGAGATACATTCGTATCAGCGCCGAGGTCTCCTCCGAATAGCGTGGAAACTCCACACTGCGGAAATCCATGCCCTCTCTCTCCAGCCTGGAGCACAGGCGCCTGTACTGGGCGCTCTTCCCGCTGCCGTCTATGCCCTCGAGCACGATTATTCTACCCTTGTTCTCCATTTCGTCTACCTCTGATTCTCTGCCCCGCCGCCTCAAGGACGAACAGCGGCAGTTTCATCATACGTCCGATGCGCCTCGGCTCTTTGATGAGCCTGTAGAGCCACTCCAGGCCAAGCCTCTGCCAGCTCTCCGGCGCCCGCTTCACCTCTCCGGCCAGGACATCCAAACTCCCGCCCAGGCCGGCCATCAGCCCCACAGAGAGGCCTCCCGCGTGGGCCTCCATCCAGAGCTCCTGTTTGGGAGAGCCCAGGCACACCATGAGTAGGTCGGGCGATGCGGCATTTATCTTCTCAACTACAGGCCCGTCGTCGGTGAAGTAGCCATCCGACGCGCCGGCTATCTCAAGCCCCGGGTAACGGCGCGCCAGCTCTTCTCCGGCCCTCTCCGCCACCCCCGGCTTTGCCCCGAAGAGGTAGACGCTTCCACCCCTCTCAGCGAGCCTCTCCATGAGCGCGCAGGCGAAATCTATGCCCGGTACACGGCCCTTCAGGGGTGTGCCGAGTATCTGCGCTCCTTTGACCACGCCTATCCCGTCCGCCAGCACCAGATCCGCCCCCCCGAGCGCCCGGGCCAGCGCGCCGTCGGAGCGGGCCATCATGACTATCTCCGGGTTGGGTGTCACCGCATAGGCCGCCCCGCGGCCCGCGGCCAGGGGCAGGGCCGCCTCAATCGCCTCTTCCATTGTCAGGTCGTCGAATCCGACACCCAGAACGTCTATCCTGCTCATACCTGTGAGAACACACTCCCAATTTTCTCATGTATGACCAGGTCCGCATACCGGTCGAAGGGCGTCTCAGAGAGGTTGACGAGCGCCATTTTGTCGCCGCGGTAATAATTTATCAGCCCCGCCGCGGGGTACACGCCGAGGGACGTGCCGCCAATTATGAGCACGTCGGCCGAACGTATCGCCCGGACGGACCTCTCAATTATATTATGGTCCAGAGGCTCCTCATAGAGAACTATATCCGGCCTGATCACGCCGCCGCAGCTCTCGCAGCGCGGCACACCATCGCAGTGGTTCATCCTGTCCGCCGGATACGGCCTGCCGCAGCGTGTGCAGTACGCCCTCAGGATGCTGCCGTGCAGCTCCAGCACGTTCTTACTCCCGGCCGCCTGGTGCAGCCCGTCTATGTTCTGCGTCACAACGGCCTTCAGCTTTCCCTCGCGCTCCAGCTCGGCCAGGCGCAGATGCGCCCTGTTGGTTTTTGCCCCCTCCACGACGAGCTTTGCTTGGTGGAAGCGGTAATACTCCTCCGGATTCCTGTCGAAAAAAGTCCTGCTCAGTATGGTCTCCGGAGGGTATTTCCACTCCTGGTTGTAAAGCCCGTCCACACTGCGGAAATCGGGTATGCCGCTCTCGGTGGACACGCCCGCTCCGCCGAAGAACACGATGTTGTCGCTCTCATCTATCCACTTTTTCAGCTTTGCGAGTTTTTCGTCCACTGGGGCCACCTCAATCCTGTGAGTGCATTGTGTAGTTGGGCGCTTCCTTGGTGATGTATATGTCGTGCGGGTGGCTCTCCTTGAGCCCGGCGCCCGTTATGCGCACAAACTTGGTCTTTGTCCTCAGGCTCTCTATGTCGGGCACACCGCAGTAGCCCATTCCGGAGCGCAGGCCGCCCATCATCTGGAATATGGTGTCGGAGACCTGCCCCTTATAGGGCACGCGCCCCTCCACGCCCTCCGGCACCAGCTTCTTGCTGCCGGACTGGAAATAGCGGTCGCCGGAGCCCTTCTGCATGGCGCCTATGCTGCCCATGCCGCGGTAAACCTTGAACTGACGGCCCTGATAGATCTCCGTCTCCCCTGGGCTCTCCTCGCAGCCGGCCAGCATGGAGCCCATCATGACCACCCGCGCCCCGGCGGCTATGGCCTTGACGATGTCGCCGGAGTACTTTATGCCGCCGTCGGCAATGACGGGTATGCCGTACTTGTCCGCCATTTCGGCCGACTGCATGACCGCGGTCACCTGTGGCACGCCTATTCCGCTCACCACGCGCGTCGTGCAGATGGAGCCGGGCCCGATGCCGACCTTTACGCAGTCGGCCCCGGCCTTTATGAGCGCCTCGGTGCCCTCGGCGGTGGCCACGTTGCCGGCGATGAGGCCCACGTCCGGGAAGTGCTCCTTTATGAGCCCCACGCAGCGCATGATGTTGGCGGAGTGCCCGTGCGCGCTGTCCAGCACCAGGGCGTCCACTCCGGCGTCCACCAGCGCCCCGGCCCTGTCGAGTATGTCGTTCGTGACACCGATCGCCGCCGCGCAGAGCAGCCGTCCGTGGCTGTCCTTGGCGGAGTTCGGATACTTGACCACCTTTTCAATGTCCTTGATGGTGATAAGGCCCTTGAGCCTGAACTGCTCGTCCACTATCGGCAGCTTCTCTATCTTGTTGCGGCGGAGTATCTCCTTAGCCTCCTCCAGAGTGGTGCCCTCTCCCCCGGTGATGAGCCCCTCGCTGGTCATGACGTCGCGTATCGGCCTGGACATGTCCTCCTCGAACTTCATGTCCCTGTTGGTTATGATGCCGATAAGCCTGCCGTCCGTGTCCACCACCGGCACGCCGGATATGCGGAACTTCGCCATGAGCGCGTCCGCCTCCCCGAGCGTATTGTTCGGCCCGAGATAGAAGGGGTTGGTGATGACCCCGTTCTCAGAGCGTTTGACCATATCGACCTGCTCGGCCTGCATGTCGATGGGCATACTCTTGTGGATGACCCCTATGCCGCCCTCGCGGGCTATGGCTATGGCCATGCGGTATTCCGTCACGGTGTCCATTGCCGCGCTCATTATCGGCGTGTTCAGCTTTATCTTTTTCGTCAGACAGGTCGTCAGGTCCACATCAGTGGGCAGCACGCTGCTCTCCGCCGGGACCAGCAGCACGTCGTCAAATGTAAGGCCCTCACCCACAAAGCGCCCAGTCAGGCCCACGCTCAGGTTCATACGAAACGCACCCCCGTTAAAAAATATATGTGTTATGGGTATTTAAGTGATTATATAACCAAGGAGCCGGCAAGTCAACCGATTTTGTCCCGCTCCCGCTCGCGGAAAAACATGTACTGCTGGGCCAGACCCGCGTACTCCCCGAGGCTCTCCGGGTCGAACCCGGCCGGCATATTCTCCCGCAGCGCCTTTTTCACCCAGACGTCTATCGGGAAGGCGTCCATCCTGTGCAGGCCGAACAGCACGGCGCAGTTGGCGACCTTGTCCCCCACCCCCGGCAGGGCTTTCAGCACGCGCCTGGCCTCGGCGCAGGGCAGTTCTGCCGCCGCCTCCAGGTCCAGCTCCCCGGAGTCCACAGCCCTCGCAGCCGCGATTATGTAGGGGGCCCTGTAGCCCGAGCGCAGCGGCGCGAGGTCATCCGGCTCGAGGCGCGCCAGCCTCCCCGCCTCGGGAAAGGAATAGGCCCTCCCCCATGGCGTCTCCAGCTCGTCCCCGAACAGCTCGCAGAGCCGCTCGACGATCCCGCGTATCCTCGGGATATTGTTGCACTGGGAGATTATGAACGAACACAGCGCCTCCCATTTGTCCTGCCTGAGTATGCGTATCCCGGCCCCGTACTCCGCGCACTCGCGCAGATAGTCACAGACCTCGACGCTGCGCCGGGCGGCCTCATAGTCCGTGCCCAAATCAAAATACTCCCGCCAGAACGGAATGTCATCCTCATTCGCCTCTATGTAGACCGCGCCGTCCCTAGGGTAGACCCTGGCGGCCCTGCCGGAGGCGACGCCGCGGTATATTCCGTCCTCTCCGGGCCTCCAGCGGAAACACTGTCCGCACTCGAAGGTCTTGACGACATCCAGTTCACGCTCCGGCAGCAGGTATGTCTCTCTTATCTCTCCCAAAGCTATCATGTTTCTCCTCCAGCTCTTTGTGTGAGCATTATATCTCCGTTTTGCTCCCAATTCAAGCTGTCTTTTATGTTTGCTATGTCCTCAATTTTATGATATAATGCAACTTATTAAGAATTTTCTACGAAAGGAAGTGCCCACATACATGAGTTGGCAGAAGGAAATCACCGAGGGCATCACCACCGCGCGGCAGCTGGCCGCGGCCATGGACCTCTCACCCGAGGCTGAGGCCGAATGCGCCCGTATAATCGAGCGTTATCCCATGATGATAACGCCGTACTATCTCTCCCTCGTGGACAAGGACGATCCCAATGACCCAATAGCGCGCATGTGCATCCCCTCGGGCGATGAGTTCGACCCCGGCGGATCTTTCGACACCAGCGGAGAGGCCTCCAACACCAAGCTGGAGGGTCTGCAGCACAAATACGGCCCCACGGTGCTCCTTTTGTCCACAAACGTATGCGCGATGTACTGCCGGCACTGCTTCCGCAAGCGCCTGGTGGGCCTCTCCGACGACGAACTGCTCGAGCGCGCGGACGAGGCCATAGCGTACATCTACTCGCACGGGGAGATAAACAACGTCCTGGTCTCCGGCGGGGACGCGCTCATGAACCCCAATCACGTCATAAGGCGCTACCTCAGCGGCCTCTCTGCCATAGAGCATCTGGACCTCATACGCTTCGGCTCGCGCCTCCCCGTCACTCTCCCTGAGCGCATATACGGCGACCCGGAGCTGCTGGACATGTTCGCCGAGTATTCCAGGAAAAAGACCATTATGGTCGTCACACAGTTCAACCACCCCCGCGAACTCACCGAACAGGCGGCCATGGCCGTCAGGGCGTTTCTCGAGCGCGGCATCCAGGTCCGCAACCAGACCGTCCTGCTCCGCGGCGTGAACGACAATGGCGAGGTGCTCGGGAAGCTGCTCTCCGGGCTCACGCGCATCGGCGTGTCGCCATATTACATATTCCAGTGCCGCCCGGTCACGGGTGTCAAGGGCCGCTTCCAGGTCCCCCTGCTCGAGGGCTGCCGCATAGTTGACGAGGCCAAGTCGCGCCAGAACGGCATCGGCAAGTCCGTGCGCTACGCCATGAG
>CALWYN010000195.1 GCA_944385755.1 uncultured Oscillospiraceae bacterium | reverse complement strand
CGGACCGGCGAAGAATATCTCCAGGTCGCTCTCACGGGAGGCAAAATCGCAGTTTCCGGAGACGGAGTTCAGGGGTATGTCAGGGAATTCGGCGGAGAGCGCCGCGGCGTCCCTTACGCAGTCCCCCAGATGCACCAGGATGTCCGGCCTGACGCGCCGGACCGCGGAGAGCATGGCAGCGGTGGAGCCATGCGTGTCTGAGAAAACGGCCAATTTCAAATAAAAAGCACCTCTAATCCGGGAATGCATATAATGACGCAGGAGGTAGAGCGCCATGGATTTTGAGAAGATAGCTAGGGAGCTGCAGAGGAGCGGCAAGGCGGAAAAGCTCCGCGCCGTGGCAGACTCACCCGAGTGCAGGAGACTTGGGGAACTTCTGGGTGAAAAAAGTTTGGAAAAAGCGGCGGCTTCCGGAGATCAGGAGGCCCTGAAAGGGATACTGGCCCAGGTCCTGGGGACAGAGGAGGGCCGCGCCCTGGCCGAGCAGGTCAGAAAAGCCATGAAGTGAGGAGGTGCCCGCCGTGGACGAATTCGGCTCGAAGCTGAACGAAATACTGTCCAACCCCGACATGATGTCGAAGATATCCGGCTTTGCCGAGTCGCTCTTCGGCGGGGAGGACGGGGGTGATGGGCAGGAAACGCGGGGAGCTCAGGGGGCACAGGGGGAGAAAACCGGCCCATCCGGCCGCGGAATGGAGGACCTGGGGTTTGACCCCGCGCTGTTTTCGCGGATAGCCTCGCTCATGAAAAGGCAGGGGGACAAACGTGAGGAGAGGGCGCTGCTGGAGGCGATGCGCCCGTATCTCTCAGAAAAGCGGCGGGAAAAAATGGACCGGGCCATACGCCTGGCGCGGCTGGCCTCGATCGCCGAAATTGCCCTGAACGAGCTGGGAAAGGATGGGCGGGATGAACAAATATGACGGGAACACCGGGAGGTTCATAAAGATGCCTGAGCCCGAGCCGCTGAGACGCCGCGAGGCGCCGGGGGCGCCGCTCATGGCCACCCCGCAGAGGCCGCGCGCCGGCGCCCGCCGTCAGGAGCCGGGCGGGGGGCCGGGTGAGAGAACCGCTCCGCCGCACCGCCGCGTATGGGACGCGCAGGAGCACCCCAGAACCCCAAAGGGCCCGCCGCCGGGAAAGGGCGGCGGGCTCGACGGCTTGATTCCGGGCGTGTCATCTGCGCTGAACTCCCTGCTGTCCCGCCTCTCGCCCGGCTCGCTGGAGACGGAGGACCTGCTGCTGATGCTGGTCCTCTACCTGATGTACCGGGAGAGCGGGGACAGGGAACTCCTCATAATTCTCGGGGCCATGCTGTTCCTCTGACGAGCGGGCGCCGGCCGCGGCTGCCGCGGTTACATAGCCGGGGCGGGCTCAGGGTGCGGACTGCTCTCCCGCTTCAGCGGTCTCCATTTCCAGGGACGGCGGGATGAACACCCCTTCCTGCGGCGTGGAGAGGTCGACAGGGCCGGAGTCCATGCGGTATATGAGGCCCGTGGAGTCATAGGTCTCGGCGTACATGAGCAATCCGGTGGATGAGGAGACGTAGATGCAGTTCGTATAACCCAGTTCGCCGCTGTTGTACTCCACATATATGCAGCTCTCGCTGTTGTACTGCTCATAAGAGGCGGCGAATATGTCCGTGGGCGGCAGCTCGAGGAGGTCCTCATAGCTGAGGCAGCGGAGCCAGCCGTCCGCCTCAAGGCTGCTGCCGGCGGGGCCCGAATAGCTCGCCGCCGGGACGGAGTCATACCATATGTACAGCGTACTGCCGTCTACCAGGATGTTTTCATAGTCCGTGTCAAGCGGGATGCGTATCTTGGTCCGGTCGCCGTCGACCCAGGAGTAGAGCTCCGTGCTGCTCTGCCCCCCGTCCCAGAAATAGCTTACGGTGACGGTGCGGGAATAGCTGGCGGGGCGGGAGAGGGAGCGTAGAGCGGCCTGGACCGTGTCCGCAGAGATATCGGCAAAGCCCTCCGCGGCGCCGCTTTCCACCGGCTCTGTCTCGGCGGGCTCGGAGGAGGGCAGGGCCACTACGGTGGTCTGCTCGGAGGTCTCTCTCCAGAACAGGGCATAGAGCACCACGAGCGCGACGAGGGCGACCAGGGCTATTGCAATGGCACTTTTCTTTTTCATGGGCTGAACTCCGTGGGCGGTTCGGCGGCCAGGCCGAAGGTGTATTCTATCGCGCCGGCTATGCGCTCGCAGGCGTGGCCGTCGCCGTAGGGGTTGACGGCCCTGGCCATGCGCTCATAGGCGGAACCGTCGGTCAGCAGCTCCGAGGCGAGGCGGACGATGGCCCCGGTGTCCGTACCGGCTATTTTTACGGTCCCGGCCTCAACGGCCTCCGGCCTCTCGGTCTCGCGCCGGAGGACGAGCACGGGCTTGCCCAGGGCGGGGGCCTCCTCCTGTATGCCGCCGGAGTCGGTCATGACCATGTAGCTCCTGGCCATGAGGCGGTGCATGTCCACGGCGTCAAGGGGCTCTATGAGGGCTATGTTTTCCGCTCCGGACAGGCACTCGCGCGCCGCGGAGCGGACGGCCGGGCTGAGGTGGACGGGGTATATGACCAGCACGTCCGGGAAACGGGACGCTATCTCGCGCACGGCGGCGAAGATATTGCGCATGGGCTCGCCGTAATTCTCGCGGCGGTGGCAGGTGAGGGTTATCACCCGCCGGCCGGAGAGGTCCAGAGCGCGGAGCTCCGGGGAGCTGAAGCCATCTCCCCGGGCGGTGTAGCCCAGCGCGTCTATGACGGTATTGCCGGTTATGAATATGCCGCCCTCCACTCCTTCGCGCCGGAGATTGGCGGCGTTGCTGGCGGTGGGCGCGAAGTGCAGCGTGGTCAGCTGGGCGGTGAGGCGGCGGTTCATCTCCTCGGGGTACGGGGACCAGCGGTCGTGCGTGCGCAGCCCGGCCTCGACGTGCCCGCAGGGGATACGGGCGTAGAACGCCGAGAGGGCGGCGGCGAAGGTGGTCGTCGTGTCCCCGTGGACGAGCACGAGGTCCGGCCTGGCGCGCTCCAGCACGCCGTCCAGCCCGGCGAGGACGCGGGAGGTTATGTCCGAGAGGGTCTGCCCGGAGCGCATTATGTCCAGGTCGTAGTCCGGGACCAGGCCGAACACGCCCAGAACGCCGTCGAGCATCTCCCGGTGCTGCGCCGTGACGCAGACCTGTGTGTCTATCCCGGCGCGGCGGCGCAGCTCGAGCACCAGCGGGGCCATTTTGATGGCCTCCGGGCGGGTGCCGAAGATGGACATGACCCTTATATCAGCCATTGCCTTCCTCCTTGCCGTGGTCACGGCGGTGCATGTGTTCCTCCTTGCCGTGGTCACGGCGGTGCATGTGTTCCTCCTCGTCCGGGCAGGAAGGGTCCACGGGCGGGTGATATTTGTGGCCCTTGAAAGTGCGCTTTATGAATATGCCTACGGCCACGGCCGCGGCCGCGGCGACTATCAGCAGATATATCCTGACCGTGCCGCTCGTGGCGAGCACCACGGCGCAGAGGCCGAGAATGGCGGACAGGGAGTAGAGTATGGCCACGGCCTGCTTCTGGCTGAGCCCCATGTCTATCAGCCTGTGGTGCAGGTGGCCGCGGTCGGGGTGCATCGGGCTCTGTCCGCGCAGCAGGCGGCGCACTATGGCGCAAAGCGTGTCGAACAGCGGCAGCGCCAGCGCGAAGATGGGGACGACAAAGGTGACTATGGCGTAGAACTTGAACATGCCCACCACGGAGACCGTGCTGAGCACATAGCCGAGCAGCAGAGCGCCGGTGTCGCCCATGAATATCTTGGCGGGATTGAGATTGTAGGGCATGAAGCCCAGGCAGGCGCCCATGAGCGCGGCCAGAATCACGGCCACGTTCCCCTCCGAGACCAGGAGGGCCACGACGAACATGGTGGTCGAGGCTATCGTGGAGACGCCGACGGCCAGCCCGTCCAGGCCGTCTATGAGGTTGACGCTGTTGGTTATGCCCACTATCCAGAGTATTGTCACGGGCACGGCCAGGGCGCCGAGTATCAGGGCCTCGTTGTCGCTGAATATGTTGGGGTTGCGAAAGACCTCTATGACAACGCCGTGGAGGACGGCGACAACCGCGGCGGCTATCTGTACGAGGAGCTTTATCCACGCGCGGAGGGAAATCACGTCGTCTATCGCGCCGCAGGCCACTATCAGCACGGCGCCGAGGAGGATGCCGCGGACCTCGCGCGTGATATCCACAAACAGCACCACGCTTATGATGAAGCCCAGGAAAATCGCGAGCCCGCCCATTCGGGGGATGGGGTGGTCATGTACGCGCCGGCTGTCGCGCGGGACGTCTATGGCGCCCACTTTCTGCGCAAAGCTCTTGACTATCGGCGTGGAGGCGAAGCTGACGGCAAAGCCGACGGCGATCGTCAGAAGTATTTGCAGCCAGAGCGCGGAGAGTTGTATCATTTGCTATCCTACTCCAATCGGAGGCCCCGCGGCCGGAATCCGGCCCGCGGGGCCTTAATTGCCGGTGAGAGGCCCGGTCACCTGGGGATGAAGCCGAGCTTCTTGTATACCTTTCTGAGCGTCTTCCACGCGACGCTATAGGCTTTCTCGGCGCCCATGCGGTAGACGCTCTCAAGATAGGCCTTGTCTTTGAGTATGCGGTGCGTCTCGTCCTGAATTGGGCGCAGCATCTCGACGACCGCCTCGCCGACGGCGGTCTTGAACGCGCCGTAGCCCTTGCCGGCAAATTCGGCCTCGATCTGGTTGAAGCTCTTGCCGGTGGCGGAGGAGTAAATCTGCATGAGGTTGGAGACGCCGGGCTTGTTCTCCGGGTCGAAGCGCACGCAATGCTCGCTCGTGTCGGAGTCGGTGACGGCGCGCTTGAACTTGCGCATGATGTCCTCGGGAGCCTCGAGCAGGTGGACGCAGCCGCTGGGGTCGGCGTCGGACTTGCTCATCTTGCTCGTGGGGGTCTGGAGGCTCATTATCCTCGCGCCGACGCGGGGGATATACGCCTCGGGGACCTTAAAGGTCTCGCCGTAGAGGTTGTTGAAGCGTATGGCCACGTCGCGCGTCAGCTCCACGTGCTGCTTCTGGTCGTCGCCGACGGGGACAAAGTCCGCCTGATAGAGCAGTATGTCCGCCGCCATGAGCGCGGGATAGGTGAAGAGCCCGCCGTTTATGTTGTCGGCGTGCTTGGCGCTCTTGTCCTTGAACTGCGTCATGCGGCTCAGCTCGCCGAACATGGTGTAGCAGTTGAGCACCCAGCCCAGCTCCGCGTGTGCGGGGTTGTGGCTCTGGATAAAGAGCGTGACCTTGTTTGGGTCGAGACCGCAGGCGATATACTGCGCGAGCTGCTCCATGGTGCGGCGGCGCAGGTCGGCCGGCACCTGGCGCACGGTTATGGCGTGCATGTCCACGATGCAGTAAAAGGCCTCATAGTCGTCTATCATGTCCACCCAGTTCTTGATGGCGCCCATGTAGGAGCCGAGGGTGAGGTCCCCGGAGGGCTGGATGCCGGAGAACATCACTTTTTTCTCTGTGGTTTTCTTTTCTTCCATTGCGAATATCCTCTTCCAGTTTTCGACTCGCCGCTGCGCGGCGGTATTTACAGCCCGCAGTCGGCGGCGAGCCGGGCGAACGCGCCCAGACTGCGCTTTATCATGTCGCCGCTGACGCAGTAGGCCAGGCGGACATAGCCGGGGGTGCCGAAGGAACTGCCGGGGACGAGCAGGATATTGTAGCTCTTGGCCCTGGCGACAAACTCACTCTCGTCAATAGGCGTCTTGACCCACATGTAGAACGCGCCGGCGGGATAGGCGCACTCAAAACCCAGCTCGTGCAGGCCGTTATACAGCAGCTTGCGGTTGGCGTCGTAGAGGGCTATGTCGGTGTAGCAGTCGATGCAGCGCGCGACGGTGAGCTGCATGAGGCTGGGGGCGTTCACGAAGCCCAGCATGCGGTTGGCGACGACGGCGGCGTCATAGATGAGCTGCCCCTCGGCAATGTCGTCGGGGATGACGAGGTAGCCGATGCGCTCCCCGGGGAGGCTCAGGCTCTTGGACCAGGAGTAGCCGACGATGCAGTTGGCCATGCAGCCGGGCATCCAGGGGACCTCCACGCCGTCGTAGGCGAGCTCGCGGTAGGGCTCGTCGGAGATGACATAGATGACGGTGCCGTATTCCTCGCCCTTGGCGAGCAGCGCGTCGCTGAGGCGGCGCAGCAGGCCGGCCGGGTAGACGACGCCCGTGGGGTTGTTGGGGTTGTTCAGGATGATGGCCTTGGTCCTGGGGGTGACGGCCGCGGCTATGGCGTCCACATCCGGGACAAAGCCTCCGGCCTCGCTGGCCGGGACGACCACGACCCTGCCGCCGTAGTTGGCGACGTAGTTGTTGTACTCAAAGAAGTACGGGCTTATGCATATCACCTCGTCGCCGGGGTTGAGCAGGCAGCAGAGGGCGACGTTCAGCCCGCCGGCCGCGCCGACGGTCATCAGTATGTTGCCGGAATCGTAGGAGGTGCCGAAACGGCGGTTGAGCGACTGGGCGACCGTCTCGCGCACGGAGGGAAAACCGGCGTTCGCGGGATAGCCGTGCACGCTCATGGGGTCTCCGTTCGTGATTATATCCACTATCGCGTCACTGACAGCCTGGGGCGGGGCAAAATAGGGATTGCCTATGGAGAAGTCATACACGTTCTCTGGGCCGTACTGGGCGGCCAGGCGCTTGCCCTCCTCAAACATGGCCCGGATGGCGCTGCCGCCGGAGGCGAGCCTGGTCATTCTCTCGGAAATCATGCAATAACCTCCTGTCTCATTGATGGGCCTATTTTAGCACGTTTTACCGGCCAATACAATACTCCGCCTTGACAAAGTGGCGGGTATAAAATATTATGTGCATGGCACAAAAAGCTGGAGGAGTGAGCTGAAATGAAGGATGAAAAATGGTTCGCCGAACTGGAGGCGCGCATACCCCGCGGAGAGGTCCGCACGCGCTTCGCGCCCAGCCCCACGGGCTACATGCACGTCGGCAACCTGCGCACGGCGCTCTATACCTACCTGATTGCCCGAAAGGCCGGGGGGAAGTTTATCCTCCGCATAGAGGATACCGACCAGGGACGGCTGGTCGAGGGCGCGGTTGACATAATATATAAGACCTTGGCGGAGTGCGGCCTGCGGCACGACGAGGGCCCGGACGTGGGCGGCCCCGTGGGGCCCTATGTCCAGACGGAGCGCCGCGGACTGTACATGGAGTTCGCCGAGAGGCTGATAGAGCGCGGGCACGCCTACCGATGCTTCTGCGAGAAGGCGGAGGAGGTCACGGAGGGCGGCTTTGAAAAGGCCGACGACCCCTGCCGCGATCTCAGCCGCGGGGAATCGGAGGCGAGGGCGGCCGCCGGGGAGCCCTTTGTGGTGAGGCAGCTCATACCGCACGAGGGCTCCACCACCTTCCACGACGAGATATTCGGCGACATAACGGCGCCGAACGCCGATTTGGACGACCAGGTGCTCATGAAGCGCGACGGGCTGCCGACATATAACTTCGCGAACGTGGTAGACGACCACCTCATGGGCATAACTCACGTCGTGCGCGGCACGGAGTACCTCTCCAGCGCGCCCAAGTACAATCTGCTGTACGAGGGCTTCGGCTGGGAGATACCCAAGTATGTCCACTGCTCGCCCGTCATGCGCGACGCGCACAACAAGATGAGCAAGCGGCACGGCGATCCCTCCTATGAGGACCTGATAGCCAAGGGATACCTCACTGAGGCCGTGGTGAACTATGTGGCGCTGCTCGGCTGGTCCCCCGGCGGGGAGAAGGAGATCTTCTCCCTGAGGGAGCTGGAGGAGGCTTTTGACATCTCCGGCCTCTCGAAGTCGCCGGCCATATTCGACATAGAGAAGCTCCGCTGGCTGAACGGCGAGTATATCCGCGCGCTCAGCGCGGAGGAGTTCGCCCGCAGGGCCGGGCCGTTCATCCGGCAGGCCGTGAAGAACCCCGCGATAAACCCCGCGGACATCGCCGCGCTTTTGCAGCAGCGCACCGAGGTGCTGACCGACATACCGGAAAAGCTGGACTTCTTCGACGAGCTGCCCGAGTACGGCACGGAGCTCTTTGTGAACAAGAAGAGTAAGAGCACGCCGGAGAGCTCCAGGCATTTCCTGGGCCTCGCCCGCGCCGCGCTGGAGAAGTGCAACTGGAACGACGAGGCCATACTGGAGGCCATGAAGGGCATCGCCGAGGCCGAGGGCGCCAAGAACGCCGCCGTGATGTGGCCCGTGCGCATAGCGGTGTCCGGAAGGGCGGTGACGCCCGGAGGGGCCGTCGAGCTCTGCCGCATACTCGGCAGGGAGGAGACGCTCGCGCGGATAGACGCGGCGCTCGTCAAGCTGGGCGCTTAAGGCGGAACAAAAAACGTACAAAGAGCGCCGCGCCCGGCCGGGCGCGGCTCTCTTGAGACTGTCAAAAAACCTTCGGAGAATTCGCGGCCGCGGCCGTGAACGGAATTTAATTTATTTTCGGCGGCGGCGTGTACGCCGACGAAAATACTTTTCACGGAGCGCGCGTCGAATTGTCCGCCTCCGGCGGGCAACCGAGGCGCGAAGCGAA
>CALWYN010000194.1 GCA_944385755.1 uncultured Oscillospiraceae bacterium | reverse complement strand
CCATGATAAGGAACCCCAGGCCCACCAGGGCCGAGGTCAGCGACGTGGCCAACGCCGTGTTCGACGGCACCAGCTGCGTCATGCTCTCCGGCGAGACGGCCTCCGGCAAGTACCCGCTGGAGGCGGTTGAGACCATGGTGGACACCATCCGCGCCGCGGAGCAGGCCACGGACTACTGGGAGCGGTTCCAGAGCGTGCAGTTCCAGCCGGGGCGCTCAATCAACGAGGCCGTCACCCACACCTGCTGCCTCACCGCCATGGACCTGGCGGCGGACGCCATACTGACCCCCACGCAGACGGGTCACTCGGCCAGAATGATCTCCCGTTTCCGCCCGGCGTGTCCAATTGTGGCCCTCACCACCACCGAGCGGGCCAGGCGGCAGCTGGCCATCTCCTGGGGAGTCAGGCCGCTGCTGGCGGGGTACGTGGACTCCACGGACCGCCTGTTTTCCATGTGCGTGCAGACCGCGCTCAAGGAGGGAGCGGTTGAGAGCGGGCAGACGGTGGTCATAACCGCCGGCGTGCCCATCGGCCGCGCGGGCAGCACGAACCTGATAAAGGCCCAGGTGGTCTGATTCGCGCGCATCCCGGGTACTTACAGAGCCCCGTCCGGACACAGCGTCCGGGCGGGGCCTTTTTCAATTGGGCGGCTATTGCATTGCAATTCAAAAAAGCTTATAATGATTTAAAATCGTGAAAACTTCAGTGTACGGGAGAGGCGCGGACATAAAAAGGGGGCAGGGGAGTGAAGCTGTTTTTAAAATCTATACTCAGACGGCAGGCGGGAAGGTATATCGCGATAATGCTGGTGCTCGCGCTGGCCGCGGGGGCGTGTCTGTCACAGGCGCTGCAATATTTCGTGCTCGGCGGTGCCGTGGAGGAGATACGTTCCTATTACCGCGCGGCGGCCGATGTCTCCGCCCTTGACGGCGCGGACGCGGCGGGCGCCCAAGAGGTGGCCTCGGCACTTGAGGGCAGCGGCTACGGCGTGGATGTGGACCTCCCGAGACATGTGCCGGCTGAGCTGGACGGCATATATTCCGGGGACATATACGCCTCCGACATCGACCACGGCAGGCACTACATATACGGGGATGTCAAGTCCGCCGGGGTCTGGGACTTGACGGCCGTCCCAATGCTCGGCTACGTGTTCGGGGAGGACTCGTTTGAGGACACGCTGGAGTTCTTTGAGGAGGACGCGAAGATGCTCGTGCTCGTCCTCTCGGATGTCCGGCAGCTGGCGGGGATGCCGGAGCAGTGGGATCTTATGGCAGGCGACGCCGGCGAGGCCACGCTTTTCTATTATTCGCGGGATGTTGCGGCGCTGGAGGCCCTGGCGGAGGGGTTCAATTCCGCGGGGAGGGTGCTGTGCAGCGCGCTCATCAGGGGGACAACCTATCAACCGGGCGGCGTTTCGGCCGATGTACAGCTCACGGCGATGAGCGGCGGGGAGTTTTTCGCCGCGCTCGGGCCGGGAGAGGCCCCGGACCTCGAATCCCCGGAGTACGCATGGCTCGCCGACGAGGTTGAACTGCTGAATACAAACCTCCGCACGGCCTATCTGTACACCACCCGCGACATGGAGCTCATAGACGGCCTCCAGGACGACTATATTCTCCGCTCCGGGCGATTTTTGACCCGGGAGGACTTCGACTCCGCGGCCAATGTGTGCGTCATCTCGAGCGAGCTGGCGCAGCTGCGCGGGCTCGGGGTGGGCGACGTCCTGGACATGACGCTCTGGGACGTGCCCTCGGGGTATTACGGTATACGCCGGCCGGAGGAGGGCTCGTGGAGGGATTACGGGACCTGTGGGGTCTCGTATGAGATAGCCGGGATAGTGGAGCCCATATACCGCGAGGAGGCGGAGCCGTATTACAGCCGCGCGCAGGACTGCATATTTGTGCCGGACAGCACAGTGCCGGAGGGGCTGGGGACCGGGAAAAACCAGCAGTGGCTGAACGAGCTGGTCGTGGAGCTCGCCGACCCCGCTGAGCAGGAGGCGTTTGCCCTCGAGATGGGCCCGGTGCTCGCCGGCCTCGGCGTGGAGCTGAACTTCCGCCCGAGCAACCTGGGCAGCTTTGAGGCGGCGGCCGGCCCGCTGATGGACTCGACGGCTGTCTCCGCGCTGCTGTTTGCCGCGGTGGCGCTCGCGGCGCAGCTGCTCGCCGTGTTCATACACTGCCGCATGAGGGGCGGGGAACTGGCCCTGCTCCGCGCCCTGGGCGTGCCCAAGCGGCAGGTGCTGGCGTATGGCGCGGCGCCGCTCGCGCTCGCGGCCCTGCCGGGCACGGGCCTCGGGGCCGCCGCGGCGTACAGATACGGCCTCGGGAGGGCGGCGGAGGCCATCAGCCGGCTCGAGACGGAGTATTCAGCCGCCGCCTCTTTTGAGCCGCTGTACATGCTGGGGATGGCGGCCGCGCTCTGGGCCGTGCTGCTGGCCCTGCTCTTCACGGCGCTGGAAATCAGGCTCTCGCGGCCGCTGCTGGTGCAGCTCCAGGGCCCCGGGACAGCGGCAGGGCGCAAGCCCGCGGCCGCCGGGGCCGACGCGCCGCAGATGACCGGGGCGCCGCCCGCCGCGGCGGGCCCGAATTTGGGGGAAGAGGAGCGCGGCCGTCACGGCGGGCGCGCGTGGATGCCGCGCTATCTCTCGAGGCGGCTTACGCGCCAGCCTGCGAGGATGCTGCTCTCGATGCTGCTCGCGGTTTTGACGCTCTGCGGCCTCGCCTATGTGCGCTCGAGCATTGCGGGCGGCGCCGCCAGGATAGACGAGCTCTACTCCACCGTCGAGGTGGAGGGGGAGATAGTGGCCGGGAGCGGCGCGCAGCTTCAGCCCGGCGGAGGATTTATGAGCATTAGGGAGGGCGATGAGCTGATGGACACGGCCGCCATAAGCTCGGTTGACCGCTGCGCCGCCATGCTGGGCTATATGTACGGCAGCGAGGCCTACGCCGGGGCGGAGAGGAGAGGCGGCAGCATAACGCTCGAGTACGCGAGCCTGCTCGCCGCAGAGAGGGAGGAGAGCGCCGCGGCGGAGGGGGCCGTGACCGTCACCGGGGCGGACGGCGGGGAGACCGCCGCGGGCTTTGAGGTGACATACGCGCCAGGCATGGACGCGGAGGCGTTCTTCTCGTCCGGGGAGAGCGGGCTTTTGCTTGAGGAGGCGTTCGCCGAACGCCTCGGCGTTGGAGCCGGGGACTCCGTCGAGCTGTTCCACTGGAGCGAAAACAGCCACCGCTCCTATGAAGTGGCGGGCACATTCACCGGCGCGGCGCGCGGCGGTGCGAACGTTGTCATGAGCTATGAGACCGTGCGCAGCTGCTTCTTTATGCTGTATGTGAACAGCTGCCGCTTCACAATCGACCCCGCCTGCAACCGCGGGCTTGACGGCCTGAGACTGGGACTGGAGGCCGGACTCGGAGAGGGCCTGGAGCTGCTCATAGACGACGGAGAGCTCACCCGGGCGGTGCAGCCTCTCGAGCGGGGCGTTTCGCTGCTGCAGACGCTCTATCCGCTGCTGAGGGCCCTGACGGCGGTGCTGTTCTTCGGCCTCGCCGTGCTGCTGATATATCTCAGCTCGCGGGAGGGGGCTCTGCTGCGTGTGCTGGGCGTGAGCAGGGCGGAGGCAGCAGTGCTGCTGGCGGCGGAGCAGGTGCTGTCCGCCGTGGCGGGCGCCGCCGTGGCGGCGGCGCTGACGTATCTGATAGCCGAGCTTGACCGCTCGGGGCTCGGGCTGGACGTGGCGATCTGCATCTCGGGGAACCTGACGGGCTCCCTCGCGGCCGCAGCGCAGAGTATATCACGGCGCCCGCTCGAACTCCTGCAGGCGAGGGAATAGGGACGAAAGGAGAGATTGGGTTGAAGCTGTTCTTCAAATCGGTGTTCAGGCGGCCTGTCCTGGCCGGGCTCATGGCTCTGCTGTTTGCCGCGGCGGCCTTCGGCGTGGGCACAAAGCTCACGGAGTACGCGGCGGTGAGCTCGCAGGCGGAGGGGCTCATGGACTATTACCGGCCGATAGGCACGCTCAGCAGCGCCGGCGGGGACGTGGCTGCCGGGGCTGAGATCGTGTCCGGGAGCGAATATGTGGACTTCACGGACTACCGTCGCTATGTTCCCGGGGTGCTCGACGGGGTGTACAACGCGGATATAGACGGCCAGACGAGCGACTATGAGGGCAGTCCGTACCCAAGCGGCGTGAATGTGAGCGAGATCCTCGTCTGGGCGACGCTGCTTGACAGGGAGTATAACGCCGAGGGCGGCTACTACGATTACTTTTTCCGTGTCACCGAGGCGGTATACGGCTATCCGGATCGCGCGGGCGAGAGCATGACGCTGCAGATGTACCGCGTGGACGACGGCGACGGGGCCTTCGCGCAGGAGGACGCCGCGCTGGAGGTGGGAGGCGTCTACCTCGTGCGGGCGAATTATTACAACAACCCGTACCTCACCGGAATTGAAAGTAACTACATCCTCCGCCGCGCCGAGCCCGGCGGCAGGTGGTTCCTCACCGAGGACGAGGGCCGGGAACTGCTGTCCTCCCTGCTGGGCGAGGAGGAGAAGATACAGGAGCTGAACCGGCACAGCATGCTGGTGTGCGGCACGGCGGACATGAGCCGGATGCCGGACACTCAGGAGAGCACGCGGCGGTATTATCTCACCGAGGGCCGCTGGCCGGACGCGGAGGACAACACGAACGCGAACCCGGTCTGCGCCGTGCACAGCGACTTCGCGTCGCTGCGCGGCATTGAGGTGGGCGACACCCTCACGCTCACGCTGCGCGACCTGCCGGACAGCTATGTGGGCTATATCACGGAGGAGTACAAGGACAGCTACGGCGACTACGCCACCGAGACGCTGACCCTGACCGTTGTGGGCATATTCGGAGAGCTCTCGCCGAACATTGTGCTGACGAGCTACAGCAGCAATTACATGTACATACCGGACAGCCTCATCCCGGAGAGCTTCGCACAGCACGACAACACAGTATCTTCCGGGAGCTTCAGCTTCATGCTCAGCTCGCCGGAGGTCAAGGACGCCTTCCTCGCCGGGACCAGGCAGGAGCTGCTCGATGCCGGAATACAGCTGCAGTTCATCGAGCGCGACTGGGAGAGCTTCTCCGCGGCTTCGGACGCGCTGAGGGAGTCCGCGCTGAGCGGCCTCGCGCTCTATGGCGTGCTCTTCGCCGTCGTCTGCGCGGTGTGTTCGCTGGTCTATGTGCGCCAGCGGGCAAAGGAGATGGCAATTGCCCGCGCCCTCGGGGCCAAATCCGGGGCGCTGCTGCTCCAGAGCCTGGTGCCGTACATCCTCCTCTCGGGGGTAGGCATATCTGCGGGCTGTATCGCCTCCCGCCTCTACATGGGGGAGGACATAGTGCGGCGGCTGGAGGAGCTCACAGGGCAGACGGCCGGGCTGCCGGGGATGGGCGTGATGGCCGCCGCGGCCCTCGTCCTGCTCCTGCCCGCGCTGCTGTTCGCCTTCCTGGGCCTTGGGCGCGGCCTGAGGAAGAGCGTGCTCTCCCAGCTCCAGGGCGGGCACAGGCCACGCGCCGCGGCTCAGGAGGCGGAGAGTGCCGTGCCTGCCAGCACAGGGCGTATGGACGCAGAGAGCGGCGCCGTCTCTCCGCAGGAGGCGCCGCCGGAGGGCGGGGGGAGCGGCTTAGCCGCCATGGCGCGCTTCACGGCGCGGCAGGCCATCCGCTCGCCGGGGCGGACGGCGCTGTTTCTGCTCACCGCGCTTGGGTTCGCCTTTGCGCTCGCCTTCCTTGCGACTGGCATGGATGACAACACCGCGCGCATGGACGAACTGTATGAGACGGTACAGGTGAGAGGGGAGATAGTAAAAACGCGAGCTTCGGACGTGGTGTCCGGCCACCCGGGCTTCATATCGCAGCAGACGGTTGACGCGCTGGAGGATACGGGCTTTTTCACGGATTCCTATCTCGAGGCCGCGGCGATTCTGGACGGAATAATGGTCACGGACCTCTCCACGGGAAATGTGCTGGCCGAACGGCGCGACGTTCACGTCTGCGCGCCCACGGACGGCGAGGAGTTTTTTGAGCGGGAGACGGGCCTGACGGTCGAGTATTTCGGCGGCTATGACAGCGGGCTCTTTGCAAACGACTACTCGGAGGAGACGGAATTGGGAACCCCGGCAAAGGTGCTTCCGGTAATCCTGCCGCGTGGGATGATGGAGGCGCTGGGCGTCGGGCCCGGAGAC
>CALWYN010000193.1 GCA_944385755.1 uncultured Oscillospiraceae bacterium | reverse complement strand
CGGTAAATCTCATATTGATCGACCCGTCACTGGCCCGTTCCAGAATCCTAGACTGCTGTGCCAGACAGTACGTGCAGGGTGACGTCATGCACTGGTGGCACCCGCGCGCCTCCGGGGCACGCGGGATCCGCACTCGCTGTTCTGACGACTACCTCTGGCTGCCCTGGGCTGTGGCCGAGTATGTGGAAAAGACCGGAAACCGGGCCGTGCTGACGGAGAAAACGCCGTTTCTGCAATCGGAACCTCTGAGACGTGAGGAGCACAGCCGCTACGAACAGCCTGGCTGCACAGAGGAAAAATACACTGTTTTGGAGCACTGCCGGCGCACTTTTGAGCTCTTTGAGAGCCGCGGGGCCGGAGCACACGGCCTGCCGCTGATGCTCGACGGGGACTGGAACGACGGCATGGACGCGGTGGGCCGCGAGGGAAAGGGCGAGAGCGTCTGGCTCGCCTGGTTCTTCTCGTATACGGCGCGGTCATTTGCCGGAATATTGGAGAAAGAAGGAATGGAAGAGGAGGCAAAGAGGCTGCTGGAGCGCGCGTCCGCCGCGGCCGCTGCGGCGGACGCGGCCTGGAACGGTGAGTGGTATCTCCGGGGCTATTTTGACAGCGGCGCGCCGCTGGGCGGGCGCGAATCTAAAAACTGTAAAATCGACAGCATAGCGCAGAGCTGGGCGGCCATGTGCCCCGAGGTATCCACAGGGCGCCGGAGGGCCGCTCTGGACGCGGCCATCTCGCGGCTCTTCGACCCGCAGGCCCCGCTCGCGCGCCTGTTTGACCCCCCGTTTGGGGTGGACGGGGAGCGTGCGGGCTATATCAGGAGCTATGGCCCGGGCTTCCGGGAGAACGGGGGCCAATACACCCACGCAGCCCTCTGGCTGGCCATGGCCTGCTTCCGTGAGGGGCGGGCCGAGAAGGGCCTGGAGATATTGAAATCCGCCCTGCCGCGCCCCACGGCCGCCTATGGGGCGGAGCCGTTCGCAATACCGGCAGACGTGTGCTCCGCGCCCGAGCGTTACGGGGAAGCGGGGTGGACCGGATACACCGGTTCGGCGGGCTGGTTTTTCCGCGTGGCGGCCGAGGAGCTTCTGGGACTGCGGCTCTCGGACGGAGAGCTGAAGGTATCTCCGCGCCTCCCGGACGGCTGGGAGGGATATGAGGCGGTCTGGACGGACGCGGAAGGACACCGCCGCCGGATAAGGGTGGACGGAAGCGGACAGACAGTTGATGGTTAATTCACAAAATATTTACCTTTGGGGACAGAAATTTAATGCGCTCCGGAAATAAGTGTGTTATAATTCTGAGATTAGATAAGACAGAAAGGGGAGGGGCAAATATGGAATACAGGCGTGAGGAACTCCTGCCGGGGGTGTGGCTGACCGCGCTTTGCACGGATAAGTTCAAAACAGGCACGCTCACACTGTCGCTCCTGAGCCAGCTCGACGGGCAGACGGCCTCCATGCACGCGCTCATACCCCATGTCCTGAGGCGGGGCACGGTGAGCCTCCCGGATATGGAGAGCCTTGACGCCCGGCTCGACGGGCTGTACGGCTCCCGCGTGGAGGCCTCGGTGCGCCGGGTGGGAGAGGTGCAGGTGACAGGCTTCGCGGCCTCTTTCCCGGAGGACAGGCTGCTGCCGGAAAAAATGGGGCTCCTGGGGCGCATATCCTCGCTGCTGGGCGAGCTGCTGCTCAGGCCCAACACCAGGGGCGGGCTCCTGCTCCCGGACTATGTAAACGGGGAGCGGGACAAGCTCGTGGAGCGGATACGCGCGCAGAAAAACGACAAGGACTCCTACGCGGTGCAGAGGCTCATACAGCTGATGTGCGAGTGCGAGCCCATCTCCGTGGGGACGCTGGGCTCGGAGGAGTCGGCCGAGGGCATACACTATACGAAGCTGACCCGCCGCTGGCGCGAGCTCACGGCCACGGCGCCGATAGAGCTCTTCTATTGCGGCTCGGAGGAATTCGCCGCCGTGTCGGATGCGCTGGCCGAGGCCCTGACGGGCCTGCCCAGGGGAGAGATAGACACGGACATCGGCACGGACGTCCGGATGAACTCACTGGAGGAGTCGGCCAGGGAGTTTACCGACTATATGGACGTCACCCAGGGGAAGCTGGCCATGGGCTGGCGCCTCGGGGACAGTATGCTCGAACCGGACGTGCCGGCGCTCATGGTGTTCAACGCCGTGTTCGGCGGGAGCGTCACCAGCAAGCTATTTATGAATGTCCGCGAGAGGCTGCAGCTGTGCTACTACGCCTCGTCCGGACTGGACTGGCAGAAGGGACTGCTGATTGTCTCGAGCGGCGTGGCCTTCGACAAGCTGGGCGCGGCGCGCGACGAGATACTGGCCCAGCTCGGGGCCATAAAGGAGGGCAAGGTCACGGAGGACGAGCTCGTGGCGGCCCGCAGGGCCGTCAGGCACAGGCTGTCCACAATGGCCGACGACCCGTTCTCGCTGGAGAACCATTACCTGTCGGTGAACATCGCGGGGTCGGACGCCTCCCCCGGGGAGCTGGCCGCCGCCTGCGAGGACGTGACGCTGGAGGACGTGGTGGAGATAGCCCGCAACACCGAGTGCGACGCCATATATTACCTGAGAGCGGGGGAGGATGCGGAAAATGATGGACAGGCTTGACTATCCCGCGATAGGCGAGACCCTATATGAGACGGTGCTGCCCAATGGCCTGACCGTGCTGGTCTCCCCCAAGCCGGAGTATGCGAAGAGCTACGCCTTCTTCGCCACCAGATACGGCGGGGCCATGCGCCGGTTCAGTCTTGAGGGCCGGAAGATTGACACGCCGGCCGGGGTGGCGCATTTCCTGGAGCACAAGATGTTCGACATGCCGGAGGGCAACGCCCTGGCGCTCTTATCCCAGAACGGCGCCTCGCCCAACGCCTATACGGCCGGCGGCATAACCGCCTATCACTTTGAGAGCACCCAGGGCTTCTATGAGAACCTGGATATCCTGCTGCGGTTTGTCTCCACGCCGTATTTCACGGCGGAGAGCGTGGACAAGGAGCAGGGGATAATCGGCCAGGAGATACGCATGACGGAGGACAACCCGTATTTCGCCCTCTATTACGCGCTGATGCGCGCACTGTATGACCATCACCCGGTGCGCGACAGCGTGGCCGGCACGGTGGAGAGCATAGCGGAGATAAGCCCTGAGATATTGTACAGCTGCCATAAGGTGTTCTACGTGCCTTCAAATATGGTCCTCTGCGTGGCCGGGGACGTGGACCCGGAGGCGGTGGCCTCGGCCGCCGGGCGGATACTCCCAAGTGAGAGGAGCGCGGTGCCCGAGCCGGACTACGGCGCGCCTGAGGCCCTGACGCCCGCCTCGGCGAGGGTGAAGCTGGCCATGGATGTCTCGGCGCCGCAGTTCCTGATAGGCGGCAAGGTACCCAGCCCCGGCGGAGGGACGGAGATGCTGCGGCAGACGCTCATATGCGAGCTCGCGCTGCGCTGCCTGGTGGGGCGGTCCTCCCCGTTCTATACCGGGCTGTATGCCGAGGGGCTGCTGCGCGCGGACTTCGGCTATGGGGAGGACTTCTCCTGCGGTACCGCGTTTTTCGAACTGGGCGGCGAGAGCGCCGACCCCGGGCGCGTGCTTGAGCGTTTCAGCGCCGAGGTGCGCCGCGTCTCGGAAAACGGCCTGGAGCGGGAGGTGTTCGAGCGCGCCCGCAGGGCCGATTACGGGCTTACGCTCCGCTCCCTCGGCAATTTCCAGGGGCTGTGCCGCTCCCTGGCCGACGGGGCCATGAGCGGATACCGTTTCCTGGACGTGTTCGAGCTGAGTCGCTCCCTGAGCGCGGACGACTGCGCGGAATATATCAGAGAGAATTTTGCCCCGGAGCGCCTGGCGCTCGCAGCGGTCATGCCGCGGGGCCCGAAAGGATGACCTTAAATGGACAGCAGCATTCCGACAATGATGCGCGATGCCGCCATCTCTTTCCCCATGCTGAGCGACTGGTCCGTCAATTTCCCCGCCAGTTTTGAGATATTCGGCTTCACCATATATTTTTACGGCGTGGTGATGGCGGCGGCGTTTATAGCCGCGGTTATATACGCGGCCCACAAGGCCCCGAAGGTCGGCATAAAGGGCGACGATATCTACGGACTTGTCCTCTGGGTGCTTCCGCTGGCCATCGTCGGCTGCCGGCTCTACTACGTCGCCAGCGAATGGGACCGGTATAAAGACAACCTGATTGAAATCCTGTATATCTGGGAGGGCGGCATCGCAATGTACGGCGGCATAATAGCCGGCGTGCTCACGGTTTTCGTGTGGAGCCGCGTAAAAAAGATACCCGTGGGCGCCACGCTCGACATAGCCGGGGCCGGGCTCATGCTCGGCCAAGTGATAGGGCGCTGGGCGAACTTTGTAAACAGGGAGGCCTTCGGGTATCAGACCGACATCTTCTGCCGCATGGGCCTGACCAGGCCCGGCGAGGAGACGGTGTATGTGCACCCCACCTTCCTGTATGAGAGCCTGTGGAACCTCGTGGGCTTCCTCATAATCAACTTCTGCTGGTTCAAAAAGGACCGGAGAAAATACGACGGACAGGTGTTCATCTTCTACGCCATGTGGTACGGCGCGGGCAGGGCCTGGATAGAGGGCCTGAGGACCGACAGCCTCTACATACCCGGGACCGAGCTGAGGGTGTCACAGGTAGTGGCCGCGGTGTCCGCCGTGACCTGCTTTATAATACTGCTGTACAATTCGGCCAGGAAGCACCGCGAGCCGTATGTAGTCCGCCTGGCCGCCGCGGCGGAGGCTCAGCCCGCCGCGGAGCAGGAAGCGCGGGAACAGGCCGGGCAGAAGCGGGATGGCAGCTCCGCCCCTGAGGGCGATTCATCAATAGACAACAATGCTGAAAAACTGGAGGAAAAAAAAAATGCCTGATTACAATGAGATTATCAGATCTCTCAAGGCCGCCGCGAGCGGGGTGGCCGACATGGCCAAGGACATCGCCTCAACCGCCAGCGACAAGGCAAAGGACATAGCCGGAGACGCCGGCGAGAAGGCGAGGGCCATGGCGAGGATTGCCAAGCTGAAAATCGACATCGCCGCCGAGAAGGCCAACGCCAAGGACGCCTACGCGGAGGTGGGGCGCATTTTCTTCGACGCGGCCGACAAGAAGAACGTGCCCGAGCCGTACATCCGCGCGTTTGACAATGTGCTGCTCGCCAACGCCGCAATCGAGCGCATGGAGGCCGAGCTCAACGAGCTGCGCGCCGCGGTGAATGAGCCGGAGGATACCGGCGCGGCGCCTTTTGAGGTCATAGTTGGAGAAACCGAGGCCGAGCACGCCCGTGAGGTGGAGGGCCCGGCGGATGAGCCCGACATATCCGTGGAGATAACGGTGGAGGACGACGGCAAGGAGCCGGACGGCCCGACCGAGTGAACCGTATACAGACGCAGGAATCCCCCGCGAACGCGGGGGATTCCTGCGCTTATTGGCCCTGCTGGCCCTTTTGCTTGAGGAGCTTGGTCAGCTCCTCCATAAAGGTGTTGATGTCCTTGAAGGAGCGGTAGACGGAGGCGAAGCGGACATAGGCGACCTCGTCCACGTCCTTTAGGCGGTCCATCACCATCTCGCCTATCTCTGTCGTGCTCACCTCGCGCTCAAGCGCGCCCTGGAGCTCCTGCTCGATGTCGTCCCCAATCTGCTCGAGGGCGGAGAGGGGGACGGGCCGCTTTTCACATGCCCTGACCATGCCGTTTATCAGCTTTACCTTGTCGAAGGTCTGGCGGCTGCCGTCGCGCTTTATCACCACCAGCGGGAGACGCTCGATTATCTCATAAGTGGTGAAACGCTTGCCGCAGGAGAGACACTCCCGGCGGCGGCGTATCGTGGCGCCCTCCTCCGCCGGGCGGGAGTCTATTACCTTGCTCTCAGTGTAGGCGCAGAAAGGGCATTTCATATGTATACCTCCATTTAGTTGCAATAATAAGTTGTTATGTCAAGTATAGCACAGCCCCGCCGCCCCGCCAAGAGAAAAATTGGGCGGCGGGGATATTTTTATTGGGTTGCACGCACAGGGGACTTGACATACCTAGATGTTCAAGGTATATTATACTTAGATAATCTAAGTATGGAGGCGCGGTATGGACAGAAATCTGCTGGGAGGGAGCACGGTGCTGATGCTGCTCTCGCTCCTGAGCGAGGGCGACCGGTACGGCTATGAGATCATACGCGAGCTGGCGCGGCGCAGCGGGGACGTGTTCTGCATGAAGGAGGGTTCACTCTACCCCGTGCTGCACCGGATGGAGGCCAGAGGCTGGGTAAAGGCCTACGAAAAAGAGGCCGAGAGGGGCAAAAAACGCCGCTATTACAGCATAACGGCCGCGGGGAGGCGGCAGCTGGCGGAGGAGGTGGAGCACTGGGAGGAATTCTCGCGCTCCGTCGAGAGAGTGATACGGGGTGGGGCTCGTGCGTTATCCTGAATGGGACGAGTACGTGTCGCGGGTGCTGAGGCATGTGCGGTTCTTTCCGGACCGGAGGGCGATAAGGGAGGAGCTTGAGGGACATTTGGAGGATGCCTTCGAGGCGCTCACCGGCGGTGGAACGGGGGAAAAAGAGGCGGTGGCGGGGGCCGTGGCGGAGATGGGCGACGCGGCCGCCCTGGGCAGGGAGCTGAACGAGGTCCACAGCCCGCTCGCCGGCTGGATATGGGCAGTCTCGAAGCTGCTGCTCGGGCTGCTGCTCATAGTTTCGCTGCTCGACGGCGTGCTGCTCTACCTGCCTGTTGCCGTATCGCGCTCGCTGTTCGAGGGCTACAGGGACGCCGAATACCTGGGAGAGCCGCTGGCCGTGGTCGAGGTGGACCAGAGCGCAGGGCTCGGAAACAGGACAATCGCGCTGGACGAGGTGAGGATATACGGCGACGGAACGGTCGAGGTGAGATACCGCACGCTCTACAGCATCTTCAGCCGGACGCAGAAGGTGAACTGGTATCCCACATATCTGCGCGACGACACGGGCGGCGTCTGCGGGCTGACATATATGTACGGCAGCGACTGGCTGATCTCGCGCAAGCAGTTCAGGACGGAGAGCGGCACTGGAATAGACCCGGATGCGCGCCGCCTGTTCATAGGAAGCGGAGCGGTGGGGCAGGAACTGGAGTTTGAGGTGTACATAGGCGACTGGGGGGCGGAGGCATGAGGAGGCTGAAATCCGCGGCGGCATATCTCGCCGCCAGCGCGCTGCTCGTCTGGCTGTCCGCCTGGTGCCTGCAGCTCTACCAGACGCCCCGGGCGGCGGCGGAGGCATACCTGGAGGGCAGCAACCTGCCGCAGCCATCGGTGGAAGTCATGGCGGACGACAGGGAGGGAAAGGCCTTCGCCGCTGCCGGCAGCGGCTACTATGTGGAGATATATACGCAGCGCAGGTTGGGGGCGTTCTGGGGGACAGACTCCGGCATCTTTTACCCGGCGGAGGACAGCGTGTACGCCGAGGTGTTCTCCCCGGCCGGGTGCGTCATGGGCACCTGCGGCGTGCCGGGGGCGGTTGAGGCCAGCTTTGAGCTTTATCTGCCGGGAGAGGATGGAACAGAGGAGGCAGAATACATGTATATTACCGTGCCCTTGGACGGCGAGGGCTGCTTCCGCTATGACTACGGCGGGCTGTTCCCGCCGGGTGAGACTCCTCTCACCGGCTACGCTGAGGCGAGGGACGCCGGGGGAGACGTGCTCTGCGACAACGGCCGCGCCCGGATTGGGCCGGCGCCGGGCGGCTGATATATGGATTCGCAGAATTTGAGCGCCCCGCTTTGCAGGCGGGGCGCTCAAGCCATTTATGATACCAGCCGCCTCAGGCCGGGCACGCGGCTGAGGGCCAGAGATATGAGCAGGGAGAGGGCGTACACTGCCGCCGTGCGCAGCGGGACGGCCAGAAAGAGAGGGAGGGTTTCCGGCTCCCATATGCCGAAATGCTGCGGGATGAGTATGAGCAGCGGGTGCAGCAGGTAGACGCCCAGGGTGCAGCGTGCCGCCGCGCTCAGGCGAGGCGAGGCCCGGAAGTCCCTCCGCAGGAAGAACAGCGTGAAGGCCGCCGCCGTAGCGGCGACATTGGGGCTGGTGTAGCTGAGCAGCAGCTCGTTCAGCCCCCCGCGCGAGAGGTACAGCGTGCCGGCGACGGTGCAGGCCAGTCCGACGAGCCCGAGGGCGTATATGGCCCTGACGGCCCCGTCCGGTAGCGGGTAGCGGCGGAGATAGCCGCCGAGCAGATAGAAAAAGGTGAAGCCGACGGCGTAGGCCACGTGCGTTTTGGAGACGATTATCATGAAGGTGGGGAACATCGCCGAGGCGTCGAGCACGGTGACCACGCAGCCGAGGACAAAACTGACGAGGAGGGCGTATTCGTACTGCCGGCGGCCGGCGTGTTCGCAGAACACGCCGAAGAGGGGCGTCAGCGCGTAGAGCGCGATGGTGGTATAGATGTACCAGAGGTGCACGGGTTCGGTGAGCAGATAGCGCAGCAGCTCTTTGGGCCCGGACCAGACTACGTCGCCCACGGAGAGATTGTAGACGTAATACACCGCCGACCAGAGCAGCATCAGCGCGGCCAGCCTGGCGCAGCGCCTGATAAGGCCGAGCGGCGGGCGTGCGCGGGAGAGCATGAAATAGCCGCTGAGTATGACAAATACCGGCACCCCGAAGCGGGAGAGGGCGTTGAAGGCCAGGCCCTGCGGCCAGGCTGTGCCGGAGGCGTGTATCATGACGACGAAGAAGGCCGCCGCCACGCGGGCCGCGTCCGCCGGGGCGCTGCGCGCGATGTGTTCCGTGTTGTTGGGCCGCATACCGCACCTCCTGTGCAGGGTTAAGGCGCAGCCG
>CALWYN010000192.1 GCA_944385755.1 uncultured Oscillospiraceae bacterium | reverse complement strand
ATAGAATTGCTGAGATATGTGGTTTTCACCGCGCGCTGCTCATCCATTACCGAAGCCGCCCAACGTCTCTTTCTCCACCAGACTACGTTGAGTTCGGCAATCAAGAACGTTGAATCCAGCACGGGCGTCACCATCTTTGAGCGCAGCAAAAACGGAATAGTCCTGACCGAAGAGGGGAAGAAACTCATCCCCCTGGCCGAGGAGCTGCTTGAGAAGTGGGACCAGATTCAGGCCATTTCCCAGACAAATTCAAACGCCGGGAATGTGCGCCTTCTCTCCCATGTCATTGCCGCGGATCAATACTCCATCGACCTCCTGACCGCCTTCCGCAACAGTTACCCCCAGGGGAACATATCCATTTCCACCGTCTCCAAAAAGGATTTCCTGAGCAAGATGCTGAAATACAACTACAAGGTCGGCATAGGCTTCATGGAGCCCGCCGAGCTGGATGACGTCGAGAAACAGATGGAGAAGAACGGGTTCGTTTTCAAACTCCTGCGCACCTACCACACCTACCTGTACGTGAGCCAGAATTCCCAGTTCTACTACAGGAAGAGCGTGTCGCTCTCAGAGCTGTCAAACGAGCATCTCGCCCTGTCCGAAAACGGCCTCCTGGAGCACCACTCCAGCGAGTTCGCGGAGCAGATAGGCATAACTTCCGTGCTGGCAAACATCTATCTGGTGCGCCGGGCCGTCATAAACGAGAACATGATAGCGTTCTACCTGGCGGAAAACGACGAGCCCGAGGACTGGTTCAACAAGGGCACGAACATCAAAAAGATAGCCCTTGTCGGCGCCCCTCCATGCTGCGTAGCTCAGAACTACCTGATTTACCGCCCGGTGCACTCCCTGTCTCCGCCGGAAAGGGCCCTGATACAGTGCATAATGGACACTCTCAGCTGAAAATCTGCCCACTGAGTGAAGCCCAGGGAACCCGGGCTCCACTCAGTGATTATTTTTATTTGAAGAACGAATCCAGCACGGGGTACATGATGCCGCCGAGTATGAAGTAGAACAGGATGAACACCGCGCTGTAGCCGGCGATATCCTTTACAGTGACCTTCAGCTGGTCCCTGTTGCCGTATATCAGAGCCGCCGCGGCGCTGCCGCCGGGGGTCATCAGGCCCAGGCAGGCGGAGACGATGACGCAGATGCCGGCGATGAACTTGCTCGCCCCGGCCGCCTCCGCTATGGGCATCGCCAGCGGGAGGAGCATCATCCCCACGCCGGCATTGCTGGCCACGTTCGTCAGCAGAGTCGTGGAAATCATCAGCACCAGGTAAATGCCGAGTATGGAGCTGGACTCGAATATGGGGGTGAGGACGTTGGTCAGCCACTCGGGGAAGCCGGTGCCCTCGCTTATCAGCGCGCTGGCCAGGGGGATGGCGGCGGCGACGATGAAGAACGAGCCCCAGTAGGCGCCGGGAGCCATGGTCTTCTTGAAGTCGAGCAGGGGCTTGCCGTCCTTGCCCTTAAACATCGCGAGCAGCGCCACGGCGACGCTGAACACGCCGGCCATAGTCAGGGTGGTGGACACATTCCTGAGCAGGGAGCCCTCGGGCATAATGTAGCCGGACAGGCCTATGATTATGGAGACCAGCATGGCCACGAGATAGGCTATCTGGCGGCCGTTCATGCGGGTTTTCCCCTCCGCCAGGGCGGCGGTGTCGAAGTCGCGCAGGAAGGAGACGTCTATCTTCACGACCTTTATGAAGATGACCATCATCAGCTCCGTGAGCAGGCCGAAGGCGAGCACCATTATCAGGTAGGGCACAAAGCTCAGCTCGGAGCCCATCATCTCGCCGAAGGCGTTCCAGAGCGCGGTCAGCCAGGTCTTGAACGGTATGATAAGGTCGCCTATGGAGCAGACAACCACGGTGAACACGGACATGCAGCGGAAATACGGCTTTGCCAGGTCCTGTTTGAGCACGTTTGCCACGCCCTCAAGGACCGTCCAGCCCAGCAGTATCATGCCGAGCGGGTTGCTGACCGCGGCGATCAGCCAGAAAATCATGAGATAGATAAAGCTGAACAGATAGGGGTGTCCCTTGACGAATTTGCGGCTGAGCGCCCAGCGCGCAATGACCTCTCCCGCGCCGCTCTGAGCTATGGCGGACGCCAGGACAATGCACATCATTATCTGCCAGAGGGTGCTCTGCCCTATGGCGGCGGTGATGGCCGCGCCGACCGTCGTATAGTCGGTCAGGCCGAGCGCAATCACGCCCAGGATGCTGGGCCATACGATTCCGCCCACCGTCGACCATAGTATGACCATGCCGACGAAAATGCACAGAATCTGCATGCCCAGCTGTGTGATCTCGCTCGCAAACGGGGGAATCACTCCGCCGAAGAACATGAGAAACAGACAAATTACTACGATGACATAATACTGAATCGTACTTTTCTTTACCTTTGGACCAGCCATTTTATCCTCCCTCTTATCGGTGCACGATACTCGGTTACGGCTTAAACTCCCTCATAGAGGCGCTTGTTTATCTCGTCGGGCGACATGCCGTCCAGCCCGAGATATGCGAGCGTAACGCCCTCCCTGCGGTAGTCCACTCCATTCACCGCCGAGGCTATCTCCACGGCGGCGCGCATCACAGGCATCTCAAGGCCGCAGGCCTCGGCCATGGACAGGAGCAGGCAGTTCCCCGCGAAAGCGTCCTCGGTATAATATCTGTGTGTGACCGCGTCCGGCCCCTCGGTCGTCAGATAGAAGCCGACGAGGTCCGGATCCGGGTCCTCCGGATAGCGCATACACGCCGAAATGCGCCCGAGATTGCTGACGCCGGAATATCCGAACTTCTCAAATACCCGGTCTCGCTCGCGCTCCACCTCGGCAATGAGGCGCAGCACTGCCGGGGACAGTCCGTCGCGGTAGAGCCTGAAATCGGACGATCTCTCCACGGCGGCGATATTCACCACCGAGGATATGAGGTGTATCGCCACATTGGGCGCGTTGAGCGCGGCCTCCAGGACGTTCTTCTGAGGCACATCCGGATAGCATGCGCAGCTGTAGCAGGCGCTCAGCTTCTCAACCAGGCGGCGGCTGTCCCTGGCGGGATACGCCGCCACGGCCTTGGGGGCGTCCACCACGGGCATGCAGTAATATACGACGCCCTGCCCGCGGTAGCGGACCGAGGTATAGGCCCCCATGGTCTCGCCCACCGGCACGTCCCGGCTGCCCAGCAGCCGCTTCAGATAGATGGAGCCGCAGTTGCCGTTGAAGAAACATACGGCCTGACCCTCACGCAGGTGAGGCGCCATGAGTTCGCTCAGCGCCCTGTGGCGGTTGGCCACGGCGGCCACAAATACCAGTTCCGCCCCGTCGAGCGCCACGGCGATGTCCGTGGTGAGGGAGGGCAGATCCGCCTCTCCCCTCTCGCAGAAGCCGTCCCTGACAATTTTCCCGCGCGCTTTAACTTCATCCAGGTTCCGCCGGTGTTCCGGTTCCTCAAATACGGTTACACGATGTCCCGACAAAATCATATCGGCCGCAAAAGCCAGGCCAGTTGCTCCGCAGCCGATAACAGTAATTTTGCTCATCAGACACCTCCTTCTCTCTTTCATACAGGCTTCCGATGTCTTCAATAATCGGGTTTGTTTTTTGACATTGGTATTAGCTGCAGCTTCACTCAATGTTTTATCCCTGACAATAACTTAACACATCCATTTTACAAT
>CALWYN010000191.1 GCA_944385755.1 uncultured Oscillospiraceae bacterium | reverse complement strand
CATTTGAGACCTCCGGAGGACCCTGGGCATACTGGTTCGGCTGTGCTGTAGAACAATAGTTTAACAATTCTTTCGCGGATTTACAAGCGTTATCATGACAGGAGGGACAATTATGTCAGGTTGGCGTGCCAGAATCGGGCTTATCTGCCCGATAGGGGAGTCGATCGAGAGGGCGTTCAATCTCTATGCGCCGGAGGGCGTGGCCATCAATTCCACGAAGCTGTGGTTTCCGGGCCCGTCCATAGAGGGGCTGGTATTCCTTTCGGACCAGCTGGAGAAGGCCGCGGAGATGTTCAGGAAACAGCGGCATGACCTGCTGGTTTTTGGCTGCACGTCCGGAAGCATGGTCAAGGGCTACGGCTTTGACAGGGAGTGCATCAGGCGCATGGAGGCCGCCAGCGGCGTCCCGGCCATAACCACCAGCACGGCCGTGCTCGAGGCCTTTGAGAGGCTGGGCGTGCGCGACACCGCCGTCATCACGCCGTACCCGGATGAGACCAACGAGATGGAGCGCAAGTTCCTCGAGGACAACGGCATCCACGTAACGAACATCACCGGCATGGAGTGCAGCCCAATCAGGCAATTCGGCGTGCCGGACACCTCCGAGGGCATCGTGCAGGTGAAGGGCGATATGGCCGACATCAACTATGAGGACATATACCGCTCGGTAATGGAGATGGACCTGGCGGGCGCCGGCTCGCTGTTCATCAGCTGCACCGGCCTCAACACGATGGAGATAATTTCTAAGCTTGAGGAGGACCTCGGCGTCCCCGTCATCACCAGCAATCAGGCGAGCCTGTACAGCGCGCTCCGGCACTGCAGGGTGGGGACCCGGATACCCTCGCTTGGGAAATTGTTTCAGCTGTAAAAAATTCAGGTAAAGGAGTCAAGCGCATGGAAAGTGGGAACAAGAGCTATACCCAGAAACTTTCGGAGTACTTTGTAAATCTGAAGTATTCCGATATCCCGCAGGAGGTCCTGGACCGCGCGAAATTTTTGACGCTGCACGCCCTGGGCGTCTCGCTCGCGGCGACGCCCATAAAGATAGTAGACGACGCGGCAAAACTGGCCGAGAGCGTGAACGGCGGGCCGGGAGGCAGCGCGACCATATGGTATAACGGGCGGAAAGTCACCCCCGCCCTGGCGACGTTTGCGAATGCCGTAGCCTGCGACACGCTGGACTGGGAGGACTGCGCCTGGACCGGACACCCGCTCTGCGGCGCCGTCCCGGCTGGCATCGCCTTCTGCGAGGCCGGCGGGAAGAGCGGCAGGGACTACCTCACCGCGCTGATAGCCGCGCTGGAGGGCTATAACCGCATAGCCATGGCGGTACAGCCCCCCGCGGGATTCGACCACATGAAGGGCTGGGGCATATGCAGCTGGCAGATTTTCGCCTCGAGCATAGCCGCGGCGAAGCTGCTTGACCTCGACGCGAAGCAGACAAACAAGAGCATAGGCATGGCCGGGACGCTGGCCCAGAACGCCAGCAATATCACCCAGGCCACCATGTCCGACGGCTACAAGTACGAACAGGGCATGGCGGGGCTCAGCGGGTGCATGGCCGCGCTCTGCGCGCAGTCCGGCATAAGGAACATGGAGGACGGGCTCGACATACCCTACGCTTTCTGCGAGCAGTTCACCCCCGAGGTCCACCGCGAGTGGCTGGATAAGGAGCTCGGCAAGGCCTACTACACGATGGACATACTGGTAAAGCACTGGCCGGCCAACATGTGGGTCCAGACCCCGGTTGAGCTTGTCGGAAACATAGTGCGCGAGAACGGGATAAATGTGGACGACATTGAGGAAATCATCATCGACCCGCCCACGCAGTACCGCATGCGCTTCAAACCCGACGGCTATACCTCCCTGACCGAGGCCCAGTTCAGCATGCCATATGTCATAGCCGCCTCCCTCATAGACCCGAAGCCGGGTGCGAACTGGTACACGGACGAGATGATGAAAAACCCGAAGCTCATAGACATAGCCGGGCGCGTGAAGGGCGGCCCGAGCCCGGAGGACACCCTTATCGGCTCCTTCAACCTCTACCAGAGCGGCAGCCACCCGATGAAGCATGCCACCATCAGAACAAAGGACGGAAAGGTGTACACCGGCTCTCTCGCGGCCCACAAGGGGCATCCTCTCAACATGCTCACCAGGGACGAGTTCTGCGACCTGTTCCGCACGGAGACCTCCGGCGTGCTCTCCCCCGAGACCACCGAAAAGCTGATAGACTATATCCTGAACATCGAGAAGGTGGAGGATATGTCCGGCTTCGGCGAGATGCTGAAATAGACGGGCACCGGCGGAAAAAGAGACAGGTGAGGCGCTCGCCCCGCGCGAGACCTCCGCACAGTTCCATGGACGGGAAACCGCCCTTGACAGGCGGTTTTTGAAAATAACGACAAGAAAGGAAAGTGGGAGCATATGATTAATCGAAAAAAGACGCTCGAGTGCGATCTGCTGATCGCGGGCGGCGGAGCCGGCGGCATGCAGGCCGCCATTGACGCCGCGGACGCCGGACTGAAGGTCATAGTGGCGGAGAAGGCCAACACCAGGCGCAGCGGAAACGGCGCCACGGGCAACGACCACTTCGTCTGCTATATCCCGGAAATCCACGGCTCGGAGGAGAATTTCATCAATCTCCTCTGGCATACCCAGGAGGCCCGCGGAGGCAAGGACATAGACCTCGTGAAGTCCTTCATGTATAACAGCTTCGACGTGGTGAAGGCCTGGGAGTCCTACGGCATCCCGATGCGCCCGCACGGCACCTGGGAGTTCACCGGCCACTGCAGGCCCGGCGTCCAGGGCGTGCACCTCAAGTATGCGGGCCTGGAGCAGAAGCCCCTGCTGACCAAGGCCGCGCTCCAGAGGGGCGTGACCATCCTGAACCGCTGCCCCTTCACCGAGATCATCACCAATGACGCCGGCGAGGTCTGCGGCGGCATCTGCGTGGACCTGAACGGCGAGAAGCCCGAGCTGCAGGTCGTGCGCGCCAAGACCGTCCTGATAGCCACCGCCGGCTCCATGCTGATGAACGGCGCCTCCACGATGGGCTGGATGTTCAACATGATAGGCTGTCCCGCCAGCACCGGCGTGAGCACCGCCGGCGCATACCGCGCGGGCGCCAGGCTCGTCGGGCTGGACGGCGCGGTGGCGCCGATAGGCGTCTCCGGCTGCAAGTACTTCAACCGCGGCGGCAAGGCCACCTGGGTCGGCGTGTACACCGACATCGACGGCAACCCGCTCGGGCCCTTCGTCACGAAACCCGACTGGCGTTACGGCGATTTCACCGCCGATTTCTGGCCCGGCATGTTCAGGATGAACATCCAGAAGGGCAACCCCGTGTTCATGAACTGCAGCGAGGGCACCGACGAGGACATAGAGTATATGAAGTGGGGCCTGCTGCATGAAGGCAACGGGGCCACGCTCCAGCACCTGGCCGACGAGGGCTTCGACTTCCGCAAGCACATGGTCGAGTTCGACGCCAAGAAGGGCGGCGGCGGTGGCAAGGGCGTCGGCATCGACACCTTCGGCGACGGCACCACCACCGTCAAGGGCCTGTACGCGGCCGGCGTCTCCATGGGCAACGGCATGGTCGGCATCGGCGCCGCCGCCACCACCGGCAGGATTGCCGCCCGCAGCGCGGCCGAATACTGCAAGGGCCGCGACATCGAAGAGGCAGAGAAAGCGGACATCGTCGAGGAGAAGGCCGAGCACTACAGCAAGCTCCTTGAGAACGACGCCAGCACCGGCAGCCCCACCTGGCAGGAGGCCATTATCGCCATCCAGCAGACCATGTGGGACTACCTGGGCAGCGGCGTGCGCAGCGAGAAGCTCTTCCAGGTTGGCCTGCGTCACCTCGGCCGCATCAAGGACAAGATAAACACCGTCCAGTGCCCCACCAACCACGAGTTCATGCGCTGCCTCGAGGCGGAGAACACCGTCCAGGTCGCCATGCTCTGCATGGAGTCCTCCAGGTCCAGAAAAGAGACCCGCGGGGCCCATAACCGTGTGGACTACCCCTTCACCCATCCCGACTATGACGGCAAACTGATGACCGTACAGAAGATTGATGGACAGTTGGTTACCGGAATGCGCGCTATGCGTAAGTGAAAGGAGAGATAAGCATGCCGCCGATTATCAATAAGGATAAATGCATTGGGTGTATGAACTGCGTCACCATCTGCCCGATGGACGTATACGGTAAGCAGGAGAAGGATGCCAAGACCCCCGTCATCCACTATCCGGACGAGTGCTGGCACTGCAACGCCTGCGTGGTCGAATGCCCCGCGAAGGCGCTGAGCATCCGCGTTCCGCTGCCCGCCATGATGGTCTTTGTGGACGCGCCCAAGAAAAAGGACGCGCAGCAATAATCCCCGCGGCGCGGCTGCCCCGGACGTGACCCGGGCGGCCCGGCCGGGTTAAATATCTGCCCCGGTGCCCCCCGGCACGGCGGTATACCGCCGTGCCGGGGGGCAAAACTGTCCGTAAAAGCTTGATTGTTTGGGCTGTTCATATTATTATCTGTCTGAGAAGGGCAAAACCGGGCGGGATATCTCCCGCCGGGACCGCAGGGGGGAGAGATATGAGCCTTACCGTAGCGCAGCTGCTGGAACTGCCCAGTCTGCGGCGCGCAAAGGTCCTCGCCGGGCACAACAGCCTGAGCAGGATAGTCACCAGCGTCTCGGTCCTGGAGTACTCAACTCCGACCGAGACTCAGAGGAAACTGTACGACAGCATAGAGTTCTGGGGCAGCGAGATAGTTATCACAGGCTTCTGCCACGTGCCGTACGATGTGGACGCGCAGTGCGCGAACATCCGCAGCATGGCGGCGGCAGGGGAAGTCGGGATGATTTTGTACTATGTGGGGCTCATAATGCCCTCCGTGGACCCCAGACTGATAAAGCTGGCCGACGAGCTGGATTTTGTCCTGATATGTATGCCGGAGAACGAGCCGACGCTGAGATACAGCGAGGTCATACACGATGTCATGGACGCCATAATCCGCGACGAGCTGAACAACCCGACTTTCGCGATGGACCTGCTCGAACAGATGACCAAGGCGCCCAAGAGCCGGCAGACCGTAAAGACCATCCTGAGGATAACCAGCGACAGGCTGCGCGCCTCGATAATAATCACCGACTCGGAGTACAACATCCTGAGCGCGGCGCCATGGCCGAGAAATCAGTCCACGCCCTGGGAGCGGCTGGTGGAGCCTGTGGCTCACCACACGGGCGCGGAGAGCTTCTGGGAGATACGGGGCGAACACCCGCTATGGGTGTACAGGGCCGAGATACAGCCCAGCGGCGACAGCAAGATGTTCCTCATCGTCTTTTCAGAGAGCGGAAAATTCGACCCCGTGCTCTGGAAGCAGGCGGTCGAGGGTGTCAGGCTGAGCATGAGCCTCTGGGGGAAAAAGCACGGCCAGTCCGACCTGTCAGAGCTGCTGCGCGCGATACTCCAGGACGAGCCGATAAAGATGAGGCGCCTCGGCGACCTCTATCACATCGACGTGGAGGCCCTGAGCGATTTCTGGATACTCAAGAACCTCAGGGGCGAAAACCTCTCCCAATGGGTGGGCCCGATAAAGGCGCTGTCGGCCCACTTCGCCTCAATAGAGCTCTGCGAGCAGTACGAGAACGACATACTCATCCTGCCCGTGGGCAGCAGGACGCTGCGGGACATGAACGACTGGGCGGAGGCGCTGGTGAAGTTCTGCGCCGAAAACGCGATTCCGGTGAAGATAACGCGCTGCCCAATGCTCCAGCGGACAGCCGACGTGAAGTACGCGTATGAGATAAACAACGCATATCTGGCCGACGCCATGAGGGTGTTCCCCCTGCGGGAGTTCTTCAGCATCTCCGAAATAGAGTTCGTCAAGGAGTGCCGGGAGATAGCCGGGCAGGGGAAGGAGAACCTGAGGCGCTACACCTCGCTGCTGGACCCCATAATGGCCGGGAGGGACGGCGAGGATATCCTCAACACGCTGGCCGTGTTTTTGCTGGATAAAAATTCAAATATTACGGAGACCGCTGCCAGCCTTTTTGTCCATAAGAACACCGTGAAATACCGCCTGCAAAAGGCGAGCGATATTCTGGGTTTCCACGTGGGCGACATCCCCCAGTCAAAAAACCTGATTTATGCCCTGTCCCTGCGGAGAATTATGCTGCCGTCTGAGACCGGCTCGGCAAAATAGACCGGATACCGGCCCTGTTTGTTGTCTTTTGAGACAACAAACAGGGCAAAACTTTATCCCATGATATAATGACGGCTCCCCCCTCCGGAAATATAATAAGTGTCTGTATTCACTTTAGCGAATTCCAGTATGTATCGAGGGGGAAAAAGTATGAAGGAATCAACAGGGTTTGAGATCAAGGCAGAGGAGAGGCAGAGCTGGGTGTCCATCGCGATGGTCTGGATAGGCTCGGTTATCTGTGTCCCCGCGCTGATGATAGGCGGGATGCTGGGCAGCGGCCTGACCATGGGCAGCCTGATAGCCGCGATAACTCTGGGCTACGCGCTGATATGCGTGTTCATGATATTCATGGGCATGCTGGGCTGCGACACGGGCCTGCCGACGGCCGTGGCGGCATCGGGCGCGCTGGGGGAAAAGGGCGCCAAATACATAATCAGCGCCATCCTGGCAATCTCATGTATAGGCTGGTTTGGCATACAGGCCTCGGTCTGCGGCGCGTCGTTTTCGTCCATGGTGGCGGATATGACGGGGGTCTCCATACCCGTGTGGGTGTCCTCGGTGGTGTGGGGAATAATCATGCTGCTGACGGCCTGCTTCCGCTTCGCCGGGCTCAAATGGCTCAACAATATCGCGGTGCCGCTGCTCGGCGTGGTGCTGGCCTACACTCTCATCTACACGCTTGTAAACGGCGGAACCGAGGCCCTCAGCGGCTATACGCCCACGGCACCCATGTCCTTTGTCAGCGCCCTGAGCGCGGCCGTTGGCTCCTTCGTCGTGGCGGCCGCCATCTCCGGCGACTACTGCCGGTTTGCCAAGAGCCGCAAGGATGTGGTAAAATCCTCTATAGTTGGCGTCCTGCCCGCCGGGCTGCTCATACTGCTGATAGGCGCCATCCTGGCCATCTGCACCGGGAGCTATGACATAAGCGTGGTGCTTGCGTCCTCCGGGCTGCCGCTTATCGGGCTCATAGCCCTTATCCTCGCCACCTGGACCACGAACGTCTCCAACGCATATTCGGGAGGCCTGTCCCTGTCCGTTCTGCTGGGGCAGGACGAGAAGAAGAGCCAGGTCACAACGGCGATAGCCGGCGTCGTGGGCACGGTCCTGGCCGCGGTCGGGATACTGAACTCCATACAGGGCTTTTTGTCCCTCCTGTCCGCCATCGTCCCGGCCCTGATGGGCACGATGATAGCTGACTACTGGATAATCCGCAGGGGAGAGCCCGGGCAGTTCAGGATGCGCAGCGGTTTTTACGCCCCGGGAGTCATCTCCTTCCTCGCGGGCGCGCTTGTGGCCTGTATGACCGGCGGCACCTTCGCGTCCATACCCTTCCTGGCATTTTTGAACGTTCCCTTCTTCATAGGGCCCATAAACGGCATCGTCGTCTCAATGGTTCTGTACATGGTGCTCGACAGGGCGCTGGGGAGACGGCAGGAGAGCTGAAAACATACGAGAGGAGTGCAATGATTTGCGAAAAATCGGATTGAGAGAAGTTGAGGACATCGCCCTGGGCGCGTCCCTCCTGGGCGCGGGCGGGGGCGGAGACCCCTACTACGGCAAGCTCATGGCCATCGGGGCCATCAAGGAGTGCGGCCCGGTCGAGCTTATCTCCCCGGAGGAGGTCCCCGACGACGCCATAATCATGCCTATAGCCATGATGGGCGCGCCCACCGTCCTCTGCGAAAAGGGGACCGGCGGAGACGAGTACCGGGTGATATATGAGATGGTGTCCCAGTACATGGGCAAGTCGGTCTACGCCGTCATGCCGATGGAGGCCGGGGGAGTCAACTCCATGCTGCCTATCGCGGCGGCTGCCAGGCTGGGACTGCCCATGGTGGACTGCGACGGCATGGGCAGGGCCTTCCCGGAGCTGCAGATGGTCACCTTCACCATAGGCGGGGTCAGCGCCACGCCGATGGCGCTGACCGACGAGAAGGGCAACAGCGCCATTTTCAACACCATAACCAACAAGTGGACCGAGGAGCTGGCCCGCGCCGTGACGATGAGCTGCGGCGGTTCGGTCACGGTCTCGCTGTACATCATGGAGGGCAGGACGATGAAGGCCTTCGGGGTGAAGAACATCGTCACGCGCAGCGAGCAGCTGGGGAGGGCCATACGCGGCGTGAAGAACCAGGAGGGGCTCACGCCGGAGGAGGCCTTCCTGAAGGCCAGCGAGGGCTACGGCATCTTCAAGGGCAAGATAGTGGACGTTCTGCGCGAGACGAACGGCAAATTCAACATAGGCCGCATTATAATGGAGGGCATAGGCGACTACCGCGGCGAGCGGGCGGAGGTCACCTTCCAGAACGAGAACCTCACGGCCTCGGTGAACGGCGAGCTCAGGGCCACGGTCCCGGACCTCATCTGCCTGGTGGACACGGAGACTTTCATCCCCGTGACAACGGAGGCGCTGAAATACGGCAAGCGCGTCATGGTCGTGGGGCTCAAGTGCTACGAGATGTGGCGCACGGAGGCGGGGCTGGAGCTGGTCAGCCCCAGGTATTTCGGCGTGGATACCGACTATATTCCCTTGGAGGAACGGGTGAAAGGGGGAGCGGAGAATGTATAAGCTCGGCATAGATGTCGGCGGCACCAACACCGACGCGGTCATAATCGACGAGAATCTGGAGGTGGTCGCGGCGATCAAGCACCCCACCACTGACGACGTGTATGAGGGGATAATCAGCGCGATAAGGGAGGTGCTGCGCGAGTCCGGAGTGGACCGCGGCAGCATAACCCAGGCCATGCTGGGCACCACCCAGTGCACCAACGCCATAGTTGAGCGGAAGAACCTGGCGAAGATCGGCCTGGTGCGTATCGGCGCCCCGGCCACGACGGGCATCCCGCCGATGGTGGACTGGCCGGAGGACATCCAGGGCGTGGTGGAGGACTATACCGTTATACGCGGCGGCTTTGAGTTCGACGGGAAGGAGCTGGCAAAGCTCGACACCGCCGCGGCCGCGGAATTCTTTGAAAAGCTGAAGGGCAGGGTGAAGTCCGTCGCCATCTCCTGCGTGTTCTCCACGATACGCAACGACCATGAGCTGGAGATTGCCCGGCTGTGCAGGGAGATCATGGGCGCGGACGTACACGTCTCCATCTCCAGCGAGATAGGCTCAATGGGGCTCATAGAGCGAGAGAACGCCACCATACTGAACGCCGCGCTCTACCAGGTGGCGGAGAGGTTTACGGAGGGCTTCGCCAAGTCCCTGGCCGACGAGGGCATCTCAAACGCCGAGATATACCTCTCCCAGAACGACGGCACGCTAATGACCATGGAGCACGCGCGGCGCTATCCCATACTCACCATCGCCTGCGGGCCGACAAACTCCATACGCGGCGCCTCATACCTCAGCCAGCTCAAGAACGCGATAGTGATAGATGTCGGCGGTACGACCACGGACTTCGGCATGATACAAAACGGCTTCCCCAGGGAGTCGAGCGTGGCCGCCACGATAGGCGGGGTGAGAACCAACTTCCGCATGCCGGACATAATCTCCATCGGCCTGGGCGGGGGCTCCATAGTCCGCAGGCAGCCTGACGGCCGCGTGACCGTCGGGCCGGACAGCGTAGGCTACCGCATAACCTCCGAGGCCCTCGTGTTCGGCGGACAGACCGTGACGGCCACGGACATAGCCGTAAAGCTCGGCATGGCCGAGCTGGGTGACCCCGCGCTCGCCGCAGGAATCGACGACGAGCTCGCCGCCGGGGCAATGGCGGCCATAAGGGACATGGTGGAGGAGTGCATAGACTCGCTCAAGCTCTCCAGCGAGGACGTGGACGTCATACTTGTCGGCGGCGGCTCGATAGTCCTGCCCCGTGAACTGAGCGGCACGGCGCACGTCTACAACCCGGAGCACTTCGGCTGCGCCAACGCCATCGGCTCGGCCATATCCAAGGTGTCCGGGAACTACGAGCAGCTGATAGACTACAACCAGATCCCGCGCGAGCAGGCGCTGGAGCAGGCAAAGGCGGAGGCCGCGAAAATGGCGGTCGAGGCCGGGGCCATACCGGAGACCGTGGAGATAATAGAGGTGGAGGACGTGCCCCTGGCCTACTGCGTGGGGAACACCTGCCGCGTCCGCGTGAAGGCGGCCGGCGATCTGGCATGACGGAGGGAGTCTAACCATGAAAAAAGAAAAACTGACACTGCTGGATATCCTGCCCGTTACGGCGGAGGGCATCATGACCCCTGAGATGACGGAGGACATGGCAAAATACCTGACGGACGGCACTCAGGTCATCCACAGGCAGATCCGGGAGGGGGCGGTGACGATAGAGTGCGAGTACGACGAGGTGCTCTCCGCCCCGCATGTCGTCTCGCTCGCCGTGGAGGAGGCCGGAAAGGGCGGAATCGACGGCATATTCGTCAACTGCTTCGGGGACCCCGGCGTCCGCGCGGTGAGGGAGAAGCTCAAGCTGCCCGTGTTCGGTGGCTTTGAGCCCGCCATCTACCTCGCTCTCGGCCTGGGCGATACCCTGGGCATAGTAACGGTACTGAAGAACGTCGTCCCCATGATAAAGGGCGCGATTTCCCGCGCGGGCGTGGAAGGCCGGGTTGCCTGCGTCCGGACGCTGGACATGCCTGTCATCGAGCTCCAGAACCGGGAGAAGCTGATGGCGAATCTCTACAATGAGTGCAAAAAGGCCATCGAGGAGGACGGGGTGAGCGTGATCGTCCTGGGCTGCACCGGCGTGGTCGGCGTCAGGGATGAGATGACCCGGCGCCTGCTCGATGACGGATACGACGTCCCCGTGATGGAGGCGGCGCAGTGCGCCGTGACGCTGACTGAGCTATATGCCAGGATGGGCTTCCATCAGAGCCGTCAGACCTATATGGAGCCGCCGGAGAAGTGAGCCGGCCGCGCGAAAAAAGAGCTTTGGGCAGCGCCCAAAGCTCTTTTTTGCCATGTAAAAGCACAGCAAAACTTTTGATGCGCCATTTCCGGGTGCCCCTTCGGGACAACCGGAAATGATACCCCAAAACTTCATGCTCCGCTGAGTTTGCCTCTCATCGTGGTGCCCAAGGCGCATGAAGCTTCTTGCGTGACGCGTTTTAACGGCGGACGGAGAGCTCAGAGCCCCGGACGGCCGCTTCCGCCGCATTTGAATTCCGGCGCTTGGAAAATCCCCTCCGTAGGCCCCCGGGGCGGGGCGAGGCCTGAAGTCAGACCGGGTCCTTCCCCCAGCCGTCGAGGGGCAGACGCTGCATGGCGCCGAACACCTTGTCTTTCAAGTCGGGGTAATCGGCGCCGAGGCGCTTTATGAGCGTCTTTATCTCCTCGCGCTTGCTCTCCTTGTCCTCGGGACAGGTCGTCGGCACGAGTGGCAGGCCCTCGCCGCGCACAAAGGACGCGATGGTCCCCTCTCCCAGGTAGAGCATGGGCCGTATCTGGGTCACGTCCGCGCGGGACATGTAGGTGCTGGGCTTGAAGCAGCCTATCTGTCCGGTGAAGAGCAGGTTCATCAAAAACGTCTCCACCGCGTCGTCAAAGTGGTGGCCGAGCGCGAGCTTGTTACAGCCGCGCGCCTTAATCGCGTCGTTGAGCGCGCCGCGGCGCATCTTTGAACAGAGGGAACAGGGGTTCTCCTCCCCGCGCGCGTCGAACACTATCTCGCGGATGTCGGTCCTGATGATGGTGTACGGCACCTCATTGGCCTCGCACCACGCGCCGACCGGCCCGAACTCCATGCCGGGGAAGCCCATGTCAATAGTGACGGCCTCGAGCTCGAAGCGCGAGGGGTGGTAGCGGCGCAGGTGCCGCAGGGCCGCCAGCAGCGCCATGGAGTCCTTGCCTCCGGAGACGCCGACGGCCACGCGGTCGCCGGGCAGGAGCATATGATAGTCGTCCGCGCAGCGGCGGACAAAGCCTGTAAATCTGTTCAAATCCATGCCATCACCTGAAAAATTAAAAATTGAATTCGAGAATACGGGAGTATTTAAAAGAATGAGCGAGCATTGGGGAGATATAGCGGAGGAAACAAAAATCGCTGTTGACAACTCCGCGCCCGGGTGGTATAAAAATAGGGCGCGCTGAGGGTATTCTACGTTCAGGCGCCGGATTTGTCAAAGAAATTATATATAAATTACTGGAGGCACACGAAATGTCCACTACCATGCTGAACAAGGACACTGTCACGCGCAAGTGGTACGTTATCGACGCAGCCGGCAAGCCCCTGGGCAAGACCGCCGCTCTGGCGGCCGACCTGCTCCGC
>CALWYN010000190.1 GCA_944385755.1 uncultured Oscillospiraceae bacterium | reverse complement strand
GACCGCGAGAACGGCGGGCTGCTGGTAAACCTCTCGGGGCCCAATATGGGGGCCGTGATAGGCAGGCGGGGCGAGACGCTGGACGCCATACAGCACCTGACCAACTACGTCGTGAACCGCGGCAGCGAAAAGCGCCGCCACATAAGCGTGGACGCGGAGAGCTATCGCGCCAAGCGCGAGGAGAGCCTGGTGCGCCTCGCGGAGAAGATGGCCGCCAAGGTGTTGAAGTACAAACGCAGCATGGCGCTTGAGCCGATGAATTCCTATGAGCGGCACGTCATCCACACCGCGCTGCAGGATTTCGAGGGCGTATCCACCAGCTCCACGGGCACAGAGCCCAACCGCAGAGTGGTAATCTCGTATGAGCGCCCCGCGAAACAGCCGGATAACCGCCCGCGCAGCCGGGAGTGGAGCTGAAACGGAGGAGGCTTATATGGTATACGATACCGTGCGGGAGCTGCTGGCCCGGCAGCTGGAGATAGACCCTGAGCAGATAGGGCGGGACACCGACATACTCGAGGACCTGGGGGCCGATTCGCTGGATATTGTAGAGCTGGTGATGGCCATCGAGGAGGAGTATGACATCGTTATCACCGACGAGCGGGCGCAGAATGTGCGCACCGTGGGACAGCTCGTCGAGTTGCTGGAGTCGATGGTGTGATAAAAAAGGCAGAGGGCCGAAGCCCTCTGCTTTTTTGTGCCCATCCGGGTTTTATTTTATTTTTGCGGGCTGGATTATGCGGACCTTCTCAAGGGTGAGGAGAAGGGCGGGTATCACCACCAGCTGGACGGCTATGCCGGGCAGGGCGGTGGTAAAGGCCGCCGCGAGCCAGATCTCCATTGAGTAGCTCCCGGCCTGGAAGATAAGTGCGTTGAGAATCCCGTTGACCACGCGGCCGCAGAGCATGGCGGAGAGCAGGGAGATGTAGATGTTGGCTGTGCGGGAGCGGGTATTTATACGCGGGAAGAGGAACCCGGTGACCAGTCCGTACACCGCCAGCTCACAGGCCATGGAGGGCAGTATGGCGGCGGGGGGCATGCCCGTCAGCGCGCTGGAGAGGACCGGGCCGAGTATGCCGCAGCACAGGCCGTAGGGCCAGCCGCACATGAAGCCGCAGAGCAGCACGGGGATGTGCATCGGCAGGAATATGGAGCCGGCGTTGGGTATGGCGTGGAAGGCCATGGGCAGGATAACGCACAGGGCGGCGCACATGGCCGCAACTATCATATTTTTTGTCCGTCCGGTTCTCATTTCAGGTTCCTCCTTTGGGATTCTTTTGCGTCCCGGAGACGACGAAACGGTCGTCGCCGTCCAGGACCGTGTCCACGTCGAGACAGGCGGCGCACCAGCCGGCCACGGTCTCCGCCGGGGGCAGGCCCAGCGAGACGCTGCCGGCGGTCTGCTCATGGTGGCCGTTTATGGAGCCGCGGCTGCGGTCGTGCGCGATCGTCAGACGGCCGCCGGGCGCGAGCTTCGCGGCCAAGCCGGTTATGAGGCGCCGGGGCTCGGGGAAATGCGGCAGGGCGTTGAATACGACGATGCGGTCGAAGCCGCTCTCCTCAAGGGCCTCCGCGTCCCCCACGACAAGGCGGATGCGGCTGTCGCGGAACTTGGAGGCGGCGGTCTTTATCATCTCGGGCGAGATGTCCACGCCGGTGACGCTCCCGGCCCCCAGTTCGAGGTAATATGGGAAGAGCACGCCGGTGCCGCAGGCCACGTCCAGGACCTTTACGCCCGGCACGATGCCGGCCATGCCCAGGATAGAGCGTATTTTCTCCGGGTTCGGGCAGCGGTCGGAGTCCCAGCTGCCGGCGAGGCGGTCGAAAAATGCGCGCACTTCCTCGCGGTTTACGCCCATGCCATCACGTCCTTTCTGATAAAATTCTAGCATAGCCGAGGGGACCGCACAAGCCGGGAGGGGGGATGCGGCGGGCAAAAAAACACGGCGCGCCGGGCTTGACAGCCGCTGCCGGCTGTGGGAGAATAGGGGCACCCGAGTCGGGAGCTTTTCCTTCCGGCGAGGCCGCCTATCAGCTGACGCCCGAACTCTTTTGGGCGAAAGACAGCCCCCGCGAGGGGGCGCGGCCACGCCTGGGGCGTGGATTTTTTTGTTGGGGGTGTCACAGATGGAGGACAGCAGGCTCGCGGCCATTTCAATCGTCGTGGAGGACCCGGAGGCGGTGGAGGCATTGAACGCCATGCTGCACGCCTACGCCGGATATATCATCGGGAGGATGGGGATACCCTACCGGCAGCGGGGCGTGAGCTTCATCTGCGTGGCGCTGGACGCGCCCGCGGATATAATAAACGGCCTCTGCGGGAAGCTGGGCAGACTGAAGGGTGTCACCGCCCGGGCCGCCTACTCGGGGAAAAACACGGGAAAAAAGGAGGCCCAATGATGGTAAAGAGGCTGTTCAGAAGGGGATTCGCGCTGCTCCTGGCGGCGTCGCTGGCGCTCACGGCGGCCGGCTGCGGCCAGGCGGAGGAGGGCGCGGAGAGCGCGCCGCCCGCCGAAGAGAGCGCCCCGGCGGCGGACACGCCGGCACCGGAGAGCACTGCGGCCGCGCTCGACACGGAGCTCGAGATAGACATAATGGTGCTCAACGGCACCACCGGCTTCGGCATGGCGGGGCTCATGAGCGAGGCCGCAGCGGGAGTGGCGGAGCTGAACTACAGCTTCAGCGTCGAGACCGACGCTAGCATAGTGTCGGCGGCCATGATAAACGGGGACGCGGACATAGCCGCCCTGCCGACCAACGCCGCCGCCACGCGGTATAACCGCACGGAGGGCGCGGTGCAGCTGCTCGCGCTGAACACGCTGGGGGTGCTCTATCTGGTGAGCGACGGCAGCGTGGAGGTGGAGTCCGTCGCGGACCTGGCGGGGCAGACCGTATATGTCCCGGCGCAGAACCCCACCTTTATTTTTCAGTACATCTGTGAGCAGAG
>CALWYN010000189.1 GCA_944385755.1 uncultured Oscillospiraceae bacterium | reverse complement strand
CCTGATGTGTTGATATCTTTAACGTTATAAGGTACTATAATGTCATAAGGCGCCGGATACCGCCGCCCGATTGACCCGATTGCCGGGTCAGCGGCCGCTGCCGGTTAGAGATATGGGGGGACCATATGGTGAAAATATTAAAGAAATTTACCGGCTGGCCGATATACCGCAAACTGTTTTCTGTGATGCTGCTTGTATCCTTCGTTCCGGTTGGCATAGTGCTGGCCGTGTCGCTTAAACTCACCTTCAATACGATGGAGGAACAGCTTGTCTACGACAGCCGTATGAGCGTGGAGTGGCTTCAGGAGCGGCTGGAGATGGAGATCGAGGGGTATACACGCACATTTTATGAATTTGAGATAGATAAGGATTTCCGCGATGCGGTGTCGTCGTGGTGTTCGGACGGGGAAAGGCTCCCCTATGCGCAGCAGCTTGAGCTCACGACCGGGCTCAACCAGACGGTCAGCGTAAACAGCAACGTGAACGCCATGGAGCTCTACAGCCTTGAACAGGACCGGGCGCTGATAGCGGAGAGGTCGGGGACATTTTTCACCGATACGGGCAACAGGCTTGACCAGTGGCTGGAGAGGGACCGCTCGCTCCAGAGCAACATAGTATTTCTGAGAAACGGCAATGAGATACTGATTGCGCATCAGATGCACCGGTTTGAGACCGGTGTGCCGTATGCGCTGATGGTCATGAGGCTTAGGGTGTATTTTGTCCAGGACATACTGGACGCCATTAAATCAATGCCCAGCGAGTCCATAATACTCTTCAACGACCAGGGAGAGGTCATAGTTTCGGACATGGCAGAGGACGCGGCCTATGGGGAGGAGGAAGCCCTGAACGCCATGTCGGACCTCTCCGACTCCCTCTCCGGGTATAAGCACGAGGAGGGCTGCTACTGGTTCTACCGCTCTGTGAGTGAGGGAAAGCTGCATATTGTGCAGGTCATGCCGGACGGAGCAATACGCAGCTCGCTGGAGGGGACGCTCGTGGGCGGCCTGGTAGTGGCCGCGCTGGCGGCCGGGCTCGCGGTTTTGTTTTCGGCGGTTTTTTCCAGGCTGATAAGCCGGCCGGTGGTGGAGCTGGCCAATACGATGCGCAGCAGTACATTCAGGGACAGCGTGAGTGTGCCGGCGCAGCGCAACGACGAGATAGGCTTTCTGCTCGAGAGCTTCAACTACATGCAGGAACAGAACAAGGCCCTTGTGGAGAGTGAATATACAAGCCAAATAGCCAGGCGCAGCGCGCAGCTCTATGCCCTGCAGTCCCAGATAAATCCGCACTTCCTCTATAACACGCTCCAGGTAATAGGGGGCATGGCCCTGCGCAAAAACGCCCCGGAGATCTATTCGGTAACAACCGCGCTGGGGGATATCCTGCGCTACTGCCTGAATTTTGAAAACGAGACTGTGGCATTGGGCGAGGAACTGCACTATTTTGAATGCTATCTCTCTATACAGAAGCAGCGTTTTGGGGACAGGCTGCATGTGAGCATTGACGTGCCGGCGGAGCTTGGGGCCGTGCCGGTGCCGAAGCTGATATTGCAGCCCATACTCGAAAACAGCTTCCAGCACGGGCTGTCGGAAAAGGAGAAGGGCTGGGATATCTCGATAAGGGCCGAGCGCAGGGACGGATGCCTTGTGATTGCCGTGGCGGACAACGGGGTGGGCATCGCCCCGGAAAAACTGGCGGAAATACGCGAGAGGCTGCGCCGCGGCGGGGACGGCGAACTGCGCAGTGGGAAACATATCGGGCTTGCGAATGTGAACATGCGGATAAGGCTGCAGGACGGGGCCGGGCCGTATGGCGTGGACATAGACAGCGCGCCAGGCAAGGGAACCGTGGTCAGGCTGGTGCTGAAGTACAGAGACGGAGAGGAGGATGTGAACGTTGAGCTGGACCGCTGTAATAATTGACGACGAGCCGTACATACGCGAGGTCGTCAGGGCGCTGGGGCACTGGGACGCGCTGGACATGGAGATTGTCGGTGAGGCGGCGGACGGCGCGGCCGGACTGGAGCTGATAAGGCAGCTCGGGCCGGACATAGTGATTTCGGATGTGAAAATGCCGCGCATGGACGGGCTGCAGCTCGCCGGTGCGCTACAGGGAGAAAAGGACCCGCCGCAGGTAATCATAGTGAGCGGATATGACGACTTTGAGCTTGTGAGACAGGCTCTCAGGTGCGGTGTTTCCGATTATCTGCTGAAACCCATAAAAGAGGATGAGCTCAATGCGCAACTCTCGGAATGCGTTGAGGCCGCGCGCCGGCGCTCCCGCCGGAGGGACATCCGAAACCGCTGGAATCCCGGCCCGGAGGGGGGCCAGTGGCTTGAGGGCTTCCAACAGCGCCTGAAAGAGTTCGGAGACCTGCTGCGCGGCGGCGACGGGCAGCTTATTGCCAGAAAATTTGAGGACCTGGCCGCAGATATGCGAGACAAAGTCGGTCTTCCCGAGGCGGTCTACTGTTACTATTCTTTCCTCGCAGAGCTTCAGGGCTTCGCAGCCGAGAACGGCTGCACCGTTGAGGAACTGTGCGGCGGAGGGGAGTTCGGCCACGTATTTGGCAGCGGGGACGACATACAGGAGGTCCTGTCGCATGTCTGCACTCTGTACAGCCGGGCCGTGGAGGAGACCGCGCGCAGGGCAAAGCAGCGCGGCAGGCTGGACATGCGGCTGGTCCGCCGCTTCGTAGACGAAAACTACGACAAGAGCATAAGCCTCCAATCCGTGGCGGAGCATTTTTTCGTGAGCCGGGAATACCTGAGCCGCAGTTTCAAATCCGAGTTTGGGGTCAGCTTCTCAGACTATCTGCTCTCGTGCCGCATGGAGCGGGCCAAACAGCTGCTCACGGAGTATCACGTGCCCATAAAGGACATATGGCCCATGCTCTGCTTTGTGGATCAGAGGCATTTTTACAAGTGCTTTAAGCGATATTTTGGGATAACGCCGGGTGAAATGCGCTCAGGGTCAAGTTTTGACAATAGAAGTGGTCAACTATAGACAATGCTTGTTGCACAAAAATTATGTATTCTATAAATAGAGTTTGGCTATAAAGCACAACGAAAAGGAGGATACATAATGAAAAAGCTGTTGTCACTGCTTCTTGCTCTCTGCATGGTGTTCGCGCTTGCCGCCTGCGGCAGCGAAAGCACGCCGGCGGAGACCGAAGGGGCCGAGCCCCCGGCGGAGAGTACCGAGCCGGTAAGCGAAGAACCGGTTGAGGCCGAGCTCACCATAATGATGAGCTTCCCGCAGTTCATGGACCAGTGGGAGACTTACTGCAGGCAGTTTGAGGCCAAAATGCTCGAAGAGGAGAATATTGACCTCACAATCAACCTTGAGATGCCGAGCTCCGGGGATTATGAGAGCGTCCTCCAGACGCGCCTGACCGGAGACGACGCCCCGGACCTCTTCACCCTGCACAGCAACAACATACAGACATACTACGAAGCCGGGCACCTCACCGACCTCACCAATGAGGAGCTCGCGGGCAAGATCTATCCGGATGTCGCCGCGATGGTGACATACAACGATATGCTGCTGGGCGTGCCGATAGAGAGCCAGGCCTGGGGGCCGCTCTACAACAAGGCGATTTTTGAAGAGTGCGGGCTCGAAGTGCCCAACACGCTTGACGAGCTGAGGAATGTGGTCGAAGTGCTCGAGGCCAACGGCTATACGCCGTTCATGCTCGCCTTCCAGGAGCAGTGGGTGCCCCAGCTTATGACCGCTCTCACCCTCGGAGGCAAGGTCTCCGGCGAGGTGCCCGACTGGGTCGACAGAATGAACGCCGGCGAGGGCTCCTACTCCGAGATGGAAGAGATATTCGATGTCATCGACCTGATAATGCAGCACGGCACTGACCGCGCAATGGAGACGGGCGCCGAGGCCGGTGCGGCCGCCTTTGCAAACGGAGAGGCCGCGATGTTCGTCCAGGGGACATGGGCCTCCGGGACGATAATGTCCACCAACCCCGATATGCAGCTCGGCGTATTCGCGCTGCCGGTGAACAATAACGAGGACTGCACCAAGATAAACCTCTCGGTGTCCACCACGCTGGCTGTACACCCCTCCAGCGACCAGATGGACCTCGCCCTGAAGTTTGCGAACTATGTCCTGGACGATGAGGACTCGTCCGCGCTCTTCGAGTCCTGCTCCTTCAACCCGCTCGCCACCTGCCACACATATGAGCCCGCCAGCTGGGTGGCCGACGCGAACGTGTACGTCACGGAGGGACGCAGCTACAAGGACCTGGTTTTGCCTTCGGCCGTCACTGACGAGCAGGGCAGGCTGCTGCAGGAGTACTATGTGGGCAGCGTGACCAAGGACGATATCATAACGAGGCTTGACGAGGTATATGCTCAGGCAATTGCCGGATAAATTGTGACCCTGGAGGGCGGGCGAAGGCCCGCCCTCCTATTCTTTTGGAGGTGATCCACTTGGGTGGAAGCAGGCGCGCAAATCTAAGACTGCTGCTTTTCTGCGCCCCGGCGCTAATCGTATACTTTGTTTTCAAACTTATCCCCGCGGTTTCCGGCATCGGTTACGCCATGACCGACTGGAACGGGCTGAGCCAGGACTACAGTTTTGTACTGTTTGACAATTTCATCGCCGTGTTCAGCGATACATATTTCTGGCGCTCTGTCTGGTTCACACTGAAGTATGTGGCGGTCATGGTAGTGGTTGCAAATGTAATCGCGCTGCTGCTTGCCGTGGCGATAGAGAGCCGCAGGCGTGCCAAAGGGGTTTACAGGACGATATTTTACATGCCGAACATGATCAGCATGGTCATCGGCGGCTACATGTGGATGTTCATCTTTACCCAGGTCCTGTATTACATGGCCGACAACTGGGGGCTCACCTTCCTCGACCACTCCTGGATTGGAGACCCGCACTATTCGTTTATCGCGATTATAATTGTCGCCTCCTGGTCCACCGTCGGATATCTGATGATAATCTATATGGCGGCGCTGCAGGGGGTCCCGGCGGACCTGCTGGAGGCGGCACAGCTTGCCGGGGCGAATTCAAGGCAGTGCTTTTTCCGGGTTACGCTGCCCATGATACTCCCCGCTGTGACAATCTGCATTTTCTGGACGCTGAATTCCGGCTTCCAGGTCTTTGACGTGATCTACGCCCTGACCGGGGGCGGGCCGGGCCGCGCCACGCAGTCGGTGGCGATGAACATATACGAGGAGGCTTTCAGGGGCAATATACGCTACGGCTATGCCACGGCGAAGTCCACGATACTGTTCGTCATAGTCATGGTTATCACGCTCATTCAGCTGAAGGTTATGAAGTCGAGGGAGGCGGAACTGTGAAGAGAAAACGCAGGATATCGGGCGCGATAGTACATACCTTGCTGATAATAGCCGCTCTGTTCTGGCTCGCACCGCTGCTGCTCGCCCTGATGAACTCCTTCAAGACAAACGGCGAGCTGCTGACAAACGTCATGTCCCTGCCAACCGAGCTGAACTTTGAAAACTACGAGCGCACGCTGGACAAGATGAATTACTTCCGCAGCCTCGGCAACACGGTGCTGCTCTCCGGCGTGAGCGTGACGCTTATAATACTGTTCTCCTCCGTGGCCGGCTGGAAGCTGTGCCGGACAAAGACAAGGCTCTCAAAATTCATCTTCGGGCTCTTCGTGTTCTCCATGCTCATACCTTTCAGCTCCATAATGATACCGCTTTACCGCGTAGTGCTGGCTCTGAAGCTGAAAAATTCCCTGCTGGGCCTCGCGCTTGTCTACGCCGGGCTCGGGGTGAGCATGGCCGTATTCCTCTACCACGGCTTTGTGAAGGGCATTCCCGCGGAGCTGGAGGAGGCGGCGCAGATGGACGGATGCAGCCAGCTTCAGGTGTTCAGATATATGGTGTTCCCTCTGCTCAAGCCCATAACGGCCACCGTCTGCATAACGAATGTGCTCTGGGTCTGGAATGACTTCCTCCTGCCGTTGATAGTGATATCCGACAGCAGGAAATACACGCTGCTTCTGTCCACAAATACGCTGTTCGGACAGTACAGCAGCGACTGGACGGCCATACTCAGCGCGCTGATAATAGCCGCTCTGCCGGTGATAGTGTTCTACGCCCTGTTCCAGAAACAGATACTGAAGGGCATCTCAGAGGGCGCTTTGAAGGGGTAAGGCATATGGAAATGCTGAGAGTTGAAAACGGAGAGTTGATGAGTGGCGCGGACCGGTTCGCGCTGAGGGGCTTCGGACTGGGCGGGTGGCTGCTGCCGGAGGGCTATATGTGGCTCTTCTACACAAAGTGCGACCGGCCACGCCGCATAGAGGCCCTCATTGAAGAGCTTTGCGGGGCCGAATATGCCGCCGGTTTCTGGAGGCGGTATTACGACAGCTACATCACCCGGAGAGATATAGAGTATATATCGGCGCACGGCTTTAATTCAGTTCGGCTGCCTCTCAACGCTAGGCATCTGGGGGAACCGGACTATCTCCGACATGTGGACGAGTGCATAGGCTGGTGCAAAAGCTACGGGGTCTATGTCGTTTTGGACATGCACGCCGCCCCGGGCGGACAGACGGGGCAGAACATAGACGACAGCGAGCGCGACCTGCCGGAGCTCTTCATGGACAGGAGCCATCAGGACGAGCTCGTCCGGCTCTGGAGAGACCTGGCCGCCCGCTACGCCGGGGAGAGCGCCGTCGCCGGCTATGACCTGCTCAATGAGCCGCTGATAAAAAAGGACGCGCAGTACAATGCTCAATTGATTCCGCTGTACCTCAGGCTGACAGAGGCTATCAGGGAAGTGGACCCCGGCCATATCGTCATCTGGGAGGGGGCGCACTGGGCGACGGATTTCAGCGTGTTCGACGGCCTTCGGCCGGAGCAGCTGCCGGAAAACCTGATGCTGCAGTTTCACAAGTACTGGAGCGGGGCCGACCGGGAGAGCCTGGACGCCTTTGTTGACACGGCCCGCAGGCTGAACGTGCCGCTGTACTGCGGGGAATCCGGCGAAAACAACCTGGAGTGGTACACCACTCTCTTCCCAATGCTCGATTCACACAGCATCAGCTGGTCGTTCTGGTCCTATAAGAAAATGCGTACGGAAAATTCGGTTTCGGTTTTTCCTGAGCCGCGGCGCTGGGGTGAGCTCATAGAGTATCTGGACGGAGGCCGGCGGCCGGACGACGCGTACGGGATTTTTGACGATTTTCTCGAGTGCCTGACACGTCCGGTGTTCCATGACGAGGTCATATACGCCCTCAACCGCACCGCGCCGGTGCTAATCCCATGCGAGGCCTTTGACAGTGTCACGTCTAGGCACGAGCGCACCCCCGGCGCCGTGTTCCGGATGCGCGAGCGGGCGCAGCTCATCTATGCCGACGGGCACACGGGAGAGCCGGACTGCCGCCGCTATGGCGGGGAACCGCGCCCGGAGAGCGAGCGCATGCTGCTGCGCCTGCGCACCGGAGAGAGCGCAACCTACGCGCTCAACGGCACGGGCGCCGTCCGGGTGAAGGTAAACTGCCGGGGGGACGGAGTGCTTACGCTCAACGGAGCAGAGCTCGATGTGCCGGCGGCAGGCGAACACAAAATCGAGGCCGCACCCGGAGGCATGATAACGATAGCCTGTGTTGAGGGCGACATCTATCTCGAGAATCTGGAGGTGATACCATGCGGATAATTATGACGACAAGTGATAATGAAATCTCCGTCACCCGCGAGAGCACAAGCGGTTTTGCCCCCGATATCGGGCAGCGGGAGCTCAACGTGCTGAACATTTATCCGAGCGAGCGTTTTCAGACCTTCATAGGTTTCGGAGGGGCGGTGACGGATTCCGCCGGCTGGGTCTACGCGCAGCTGCCCGGGGAGCGCCGCCGGGAGTTCATCGAGATGTGCTACGGTCCCGCCGGGCTGGCCTATACCCTGGGGCGCACACACATAGACAGCTGCGACTTCTCAACTGAAATGTACTGCGCCGACGGCGATGAGTCAGATGACTCGCTCGGGCATTTCGACATGGGCCGCTGCGGGAAATATGTGTTTCCGCTCCTCGACGATATCATGCGCGAGCGGAGGGAGCTGCGTCTCGTGCTCGCCCCCTGGTCCCCGCCGGCCTATATGAAGGACAACGCCTCGCGCACGGGAGGCGGGCACTTGAAGAGCGAGTACCGCGGCCGCTGGGCCAGGTATATATGCCGCTATGCGGCCGAGCTGGAGCGGCGCGGCTATAAGATTTTCGCGCTTTCGGCGCAGAACGAGCCCAATGCCGTGCAGACCTGGGATTCCTGCCTCTATTCCCCGGCGGACGAGAGGGATTTTATACGCGGATATCTCTCGCCTGAGCTGCGCGCGGCCGGGCTTGACGGAGTGAAGATAATCGTATGGGATCACAATAAGGAGAGGCTATTCGACAGGGTGGACGAGATATGCTCCGACCCCGGGGCCAATGCCGCTGTTGGCGCGGCCGGATTCCACTGGTACAGCGGCGACCACTTTGACGCTCTGCGCCTTGTGCGGCGCAAATATCCGGATAAGCTGCTTATCTTCACCGAGGGCTGCATTGAATACTCCCGGGGGAGCCGCAGCGCGCAGATAAAAAACGCCCAGCGGTACGCCCGCGAGATTCTGTACGGCATCAACGCCGGCCTGAACGCCTTCATCGACTGGAACATCCTGCTCGACAGCCGGGGCGGGCCCAATCATGTGGGCAACTTCTGCGATTCGCCGGTTATGGCGGATCTCGAGGCCGGGCAGCTCATGTATAACCTCAGCTATCAGTATATCCGCCACTTTTCGCGCTATATCGCTCCCGGCGCGGTCAGGCTGGGCACCACGACCTGGGATGAGGGACTCGGCTTCTGCGCGCTGCTCAATACGGACGGGAGCGTCACCGCCGTGCTGCTGAACACCACCGGCAGCGACTGTGAATGCTTTGTGCGCGTGAAGGACCGGATTGCCCCCGCCGTTTCCCCGGCAAACAGCATAGTGACAATGCTG
>CALWYN010000188.1 GCA_944385755.1 uncultured Oscillospiraceae bacterium | reverse complement strand
CTGAGCGTGTGCGAGTGCGGGGACTTGCGGCTTATGACATACGACATCGCGACCGCCAGCACGCCCCCCACGAAGGCGGAGAGCTGCACCAGCCAGTTCGGCGAGCCCATGAGTATGGCGACAGCCGCCCCCAGGCTGGCGCCGGAGGACACGCCGAGTATGTCCGGCGAGACCAGGGGGTTGCGGAACATGCCCTGATACGTCGCCCCGGCCAGGGAGAGCGACGCGCCTATGAACACCGCCGAGAGTATGCGGGGGAGCCTGATATTCCAGAATATCGTCACCGCGTTCTGGTCCATGTCCAGCTCCAGGCCCCAGCGAGCGAGGAACGCCTTGACCACATCCCCCGGAGACAGCGGATAATAGCCTATCCAGAAAGAGAGCAGCACAGCAAAAATAAGCGCGGCGAACATGCCCAGCAGTATGAGCCTGTATCTTCGCCGCGCAACGGCCTCCTCGCGGAGGTATGCCATCTCCATATCGCCTCTGCACCTCCATGGTCCCTATTGACTTGACTGGAACAATGTGCTATATTCGAGTTATAATTAAAAGCGATTCGTTTTTTCCTGCATGTTGAAATTATGCCACAATTTGCGCCCCAAGTCAATGTTTTGGGCGGTACGCCCGTGTAATAAAACAAAAACAGGAGGCAAGGAAAAGATGAAACACCAAAGTCGCATTCTCGCCCTGCTGCTGGCCGCATTTCTGGCCATCGGCCTGCTGGCCGGCTGCGGGGAAGAGTCCCCGGCGGAAGAGAGCGCGGCCCCGCCAAGCGAGACCGTGGAGGAACCCGCCGAGAGCGAAGCGCCCCCAGAGGAGGCCGGTACCGGCGAGCGCGAGCTCACCGACATGGCCGGGCGCACGGTTACGCTGCCGGAGGAGATAAATTCCGCCTTCTCCACCGACCCCACGGCCGCGATTTTCCTCTATACGCTGGTCCCCGACAAAATGCTGGGCTGGAACTACGAGCTCAACGACCTTGAAAAGAGCATCATCCTCGACGAGTACGAGACCCTGCCCAACTTCGGCATGGGCGACGCCATCAACTATGAGGCCGTCCTCGCCGCCGGGCCCGACATAGCGTTCATGGTCGGCTCGATAAACGACGCCATCGTCAGCGACGCCGACGCTCTCCAGGAGAGCCTGGGCATCCCCGTGGTCGTCGTGACCAGCGAGCTGACGGAGACGCCGGAGGCCTACCGCTTCATGGGTGAGCTCTTCGGGGTTGAGGACCAGGCGGAGCAGCTGGCGGCCTACGCCGAGGAGACCCTGGACGATATCGCCAACATGGACGTCCCCGAGGAGGAGAAGGTCCGCATGTACTACGGCAACGGCGAGGACTCCCTCGAGACCGCCCCCGCCGGTTCGTCCCACGGCGCGATAATCGAGCTCGTCAACGCCATCAATGTGGCGGATCTCGAGCTGGGCGACGGCTCCCGTGTCCAGATTTCCGCAGAGCAGCTCCTCGCCTGGGACCCGGATGTCATCGTCGTCAACGGCGAGCCCAAAGCCGACATCCCCGGCGCCTCGGCCGCGGAGGCGATTATGAATGATCCCACTTACGCCACGCTCACGGCCGTGCAGGAGGGCAAGGTCTACGGCACGCCCAACGCCCCGTTCAGCTGGGTGGACAGGCCCCCCGGGCCGAACCGCATAGTCGGGCTGCGCTGGCTCTCCGCCCTCATCTATCCCGACTACATAGAGGCGGACGTCGACTCCGAGGTCCGCGAGTTCTTCTCACTGTTCTACCACGTCGATCTCACGGACGAGCAGCTGGCCAACGTCTACGCCGGCACATATTGACAGCACACAGAGCGCCCGGGCCCTCAGGGGCCCGGGCGTTTTCGGTGTGTCGAAAAAGCCTCGCAGAGTTTCGCCGCCCTCAGGCGGCGAAAGAAAGTGAGATCGTTTTTCCGGCGGCGTGTACGCCGGAAAAACACTTTGCGCGGAGCGAGCGTCGAATCGTCCACCTGTGGCGGACGACCAAGGCGCGGAGCGCAGCGAATCCCCCCTGTCGGAAAAGGCGTCAGCCTTTTTCGACAGGCTCGGGCGCCCGCCTTGGGCGGGCGCCCGAGAATTTAAAACAGCGTCATCTGGCTCTCATCCGGCATGTCTCCCAGGGCGCCCAGCTCCTTGAGCTGGTCAATATGCGCCTGGCTGACCTTGGGGCAGGAGGCCGAGAGCTCCTCTATTGACACGAACCGCTCCCCCTTCGCCCTGCACGCCACCAGGTCGGCCGCGGCGGCGGCGCCCAGCCCGGACACGGCCACGAACGGCGGCCGGAGCTTGCTGTCGCCCACGCGCAGGAAGTACACCGAGTCGGACTCGTAGAGGTCCAGCGGCGCGAATGAGAAGCCCCTGCAGTAGAATTCGTACACCGACTCGAGCGTCGTGAGAAGCTCCTCCTCCTTCTGCGTGGTGTCGGCCTTGCTCCTTATCTCGTTTATCTTCCGGCGCACGAAATCGCGCCCCTTCACCATCAGCCCGGCGTCAAAGGCGTCCTTCTGGCTGCGGCGGTAAAAGTACGCGCTGTAGAACTCCAGCGGATAGTGGACCTTGAAATACGCTATGCGGAAGCCCATCATGACGTAGGCGACTGCGTGGGCCTTGGGGAAGAGGTACTTTATCTTCTTGCAGGACTCTATGTACCAGTCCGGGACTCCGTGGTCGCGCATCTCGCCCTCCGCGCCCTCGGGCAGGCCGCGCCCCTTGCGGACGGACTCCATTATCTTGAAGCTGCGTTTGGGGTCCATGCCGCGCGAGATGAGATAGAGCATGATGTCGTCGCGGCAGCCTATCGTGTCCTTGACGCTCGCGGTGCCGGAGAGTATCAGGTCCTTGGCGTTGCCGAGCCACACGTCGGTGCCGTGGCTGTAGCCGGAGAGCCGCACGAGGGTGTCGAACTGCTCCGGCTTCGTGTCCACGAGCATCTGCCGCGTGAAGCCGGTGCCGAACTCCGGTATGCCTATCGTGCCGGTCTTGCCGATTATCGGGTCGTCGTCCGAGAGGCCCAGGGGCTCTGGCGTCTTGAAAATGCGCATGGTCTCCGCGTCGTCGAGCGGTATTTTGCGCACGTCCACGCCCGTCATGTCCTGGAGCATCTTGAGCATGGTGGGGTCATCGTGCCCCAGCTCGTCCAGCTTCAGGAGGTTGTCCTCCATGCTGTGGTATTCAAAGTGCGTCGTGATAATCCCGCTGCCGGGGTCGTCGGCCGGGTGCTGCACCGGGCAGAAGTCCTCGACCTCCATGTCCTGCGGTATCACGACGAGCCCGCCAGGGTGCTGGCCCGTGGTGCGCTTTACGCCCACCAGCCCCATGGCCAGGCGGCTCTCCTCCGCCTTGGATATCTTCAGCCCGCGCTCCTCTATGTACTTGAGCACGTAGCCGTAGGCGGTCTTTTCCGCCAGAGTCCCTATGGTCCCCGCCCTGAACACGTGGTCGGAGCCGAAGAGCTCCTCAGTGTACTTGTGCGCCCTGGCCTGATACTCGCCGGAGAAATTCAGGTCTATATCCGGCACCTTGTCGCCGCCGAAGCCCAGGAAGGTCTCGAAGGGTATGTCAAAGCCCTCCTTGCGCATCTTCGTGCCGCACTCGGGGCAGTTCGCGTCCGGCATGTCCGCTCCGCAGCCGTAGCCCTTCCCGGCCTCAAAGTCCGTGTGGTGGCACTCGGGGCAGACGTAGTGCGGCGGGAGCGAATTGACCTCCGTTATGCCGGAGAGGTAGGCCACGATGCTCGAACCGACGCTGCCGCGGCTGCCGACGAGGTAGCCGTGCGCGTTCGAGTCCGCGACGAGCTTCTGGGCGGACATGTAGATGACGTCGTAGTGGCGGGAGAGTATGTCGTGCAGTTCGGTCTCCACGCGCTCGCTCACTATTTTGGGCGGGTTCTCGCCGTATATCTCGCGCATCCGCCCGTAGACCAGCTCCTTGAGCTGCCCGTCCGGGTTCTCTATCCTGGGCGGGAAGAGCCCCTCCGGCAGCAGCTTTATGTCCTCGCACATGTCGGCTATGGCGTTGGGGTTTTTTATCACCGCCTCGTAGCACTCCCTGCGGCCCAGATAGGCGAACTCCTCCAGCATCTCGCCGGTGGTCCGGAAATACAGCGGGTTCTCCCTGTCCGCGTCTGAGAACTTCTTGGCCGCCAGGAGTATGCGCCGGTATATCTCATCCTTCGCGTCCAGGAAATGCACGTCCCCGGTGGCCACCACCGGCTTTTCCAGCTCGTGCGCAAGGCGCGCTATGCGCCTGTTCAGCTCACGGAGCGCGTCGTCGTCCCTCACCGTGCCGTTCTCAACCAAAAAGCGGTTGTTGGCTATGGGCATTATCTCGAAATAGTCGTAGAAGGAGGCTATCCTCTTCAGCTCCTGGGGCGGAGCGCCGCGCAGCACGGCGTCGAACACCTCCCCGGCCTCGCAGGCGGAGCCCACCAGCAGTCCCTCACGGTGCTGCTCCAGCAGGCTGCGCGGGATTATGGGGTTGCGGTTATAGTGCTTCAAATAGGAGGCGGAGATGAGCTTATAGAGGTTTTTCAGCCCCGTCTTATTGCGCACCAGCAGGCAGATGTGCCTCACCTTCCGGTTCTCACCGCCGCGGAGGCGGCTGAGCGAGCGGTCAATGTCGCAGACGCGCTCCGCCCCCTGCTCGCGCAGCATGGGTATGAAGCGGCCCATCATGCGCGCGACCACCGCCGCGTCGTCATAGGCCCTGTGGTGGTTGAACTCCGGGAGACCCAGGTGCCTGGACACGGTGTCCAGCCTGTGCCTGCGCAGTTCGGGCAGCAGCCGGCGCGACATGGCCAGCGTGTCCAGCACGACGCAGTCGAAGCGCAGCCCGTGCCTCTCGCAGGCCGCCGCCATGAAGCCGGTGTCGAAGGCGGCGTTGTGCGCGACAATCGGCCTCTCCCCTGCAAAATCCAGGAAAGCCCGCATGGCCTCCGCCTCGCCCGGGGCCCCGGCCACGTCGCTGTCGCGTATGCCCGTGAGTTCGGTTATATTCGGCGGTATGGGCATGCCCGGGTCCACAAAGGTGCTGAATTTCTCCCCGATCTCGCCGTTCCTGAATATGACCGCGCCGATCTCGGTCAGGCGGTCCGACACGGCCGAGAGCCCCGTGGTCTCCACGTCAAAGGCCACGAACTCCGTGTCTAGCCCCAGCTCACACGCCCCGCGCACGGCGGGGCTCTCCTCCACGTCGTTTATGTAATAGCCCTCGAGCCCGTAGATGACCTTTATCCCGGCCTTTTTCGCCGCCTTGCTCATCTCGGGATAGGCCTGCGCGGAGCCGTGGTCAGTCACCGCCACGGCCCTGTGCCCCCACCTGGCGGCCCGCTCCACCACCTTTGCCGGGTCGCAGAGCGCGTCGAGCGTGGAATAGCGCGTGTGCAGATGCAGCTCCACGCGCTTTTCCTCCGCCGTGTCCGGCCTGGGCGCGGCCCTGCCCAGGACTATGGACGCCGGCTCGAGCACCATGTCGTTGTCAAACTTGTTGTAGGTCACGCGCCCGCGCACGGTCAGGTACTGCCCGGCCTTTATCTTCTGCAGGACCGAGGCGTCCGCGCCGCGGTCGAAGAACTTTGAGACGCGCACGCTGCCGGTGTAGTCCGTCATGTCGAAGGAGAGCACCGCCGCGCCGCGCCGCTGTATCTCGCGGTTGTTCACGGCAAAGACCTCGCCGCGTACGGTGACGTTCCCGCTCTCGAGCGTCAGCTCCCTCATCTCCGTGAGTTTGGGCTCCTTGAGAGCCTTGCCGTAGAGGACCCTCTCGCCCTCCGGGGCGTTTTCCGCGCCCCTTCTCTCCTCCTCCGGGAAGCTTACGACAATGACCACCCTTGAGAGCCCGTACTGCTCCCTCAGGCTGTCCGCCACGATGCTCACCTCCGCCGGGGCCGGCCGGGCCGGGAAATCGGCCTTTATGTCCATCGTCCCTGCCGAGGTGTCTACCGAGACATGACTGACCACGGTCCGCTCCAGCCCGCCGCAGCTCGCCCTCAGATGGGAGCAGCCCGGGAATATCTCCAGAAACGGCACCCCGCTCATGTACTCGCCTCGCTCTCTATCAGTTCCATGAGCGCGTCGCACAGCCGCTCCTCGCTCACCTTTCCCAGTATCTCGCCCTTCTTGAAGAGCAGGCCGCAGCCGCGCCCACCCGCGATGCCGTAGTCGGCCTCGCGGGCCTCCCCGGGCCCGTTCACCACGCAGCCCATGACTGCCACCGTTATGTCGCGCTCCACGCCCTTGAGCCGCTCCTCCACCTCGTGCGCCAGGCGGATGAGGTCTATCTCCGTCCTGCCGCAGGTGGGGCAGCTCACCAGCCTCACCCCGCCGCGCCTCAGCCCGGCGGCCCTGAGTATGGCCAGCCCCGCGCGCACCTCCTCCACAGGGTCCGCGGTCAGCGACACCCTTATGGTGTCGCCTATGCCCTCCATCAGCAGCGTGCCGATGCCCACGGCGGAGCGTATCACGCCCTCGTAGGCCGTGCCGGTCTCCGTCACCCCCAGGTGCAGCG
>CALWYN010000187.1 GCA_944385755.1 uncultured Oscillospiraceae bacterium | reverse complement strand
TCCCGGAACTGATCCCGCTGCCCGCCCCAGAGGTGTCCGTAAACACAAGAAAGGGCGTAGTCGTCAACTACGCCCCATCCACCATCGCCGGATGAAAACAAAAGAAAAAGACGAGTGTTCTTACAGCGTTTCAAATGCTATAAGAACACTCGCCATGGTACGCCCGACGGGATTCGAACCCACGACCTTCAGAGTCGGAGTCTGACACTCTATCCAGCTGAGCTACGGGCGCATGGATTTGGCTTACGTATTATAACAGAAAACCTGCCCCAAGTAAACACATATTTTTGAGCTCACGTTGCCAATGCCGCCATATTATGCTATACTCTGCTTATCCCAACTGTGAGGTAACCCGATGAAGTCAAAAAAAATGCTCTGCCTCCTGCTCTCGCTCTGTCTGCTGCTTCCCCTTGCTGCCTGCGGGAACAGCGAAGCACATGAGAGGCAGCTCTTCTCAATGGACACGATAATGTCCCTCACCGCCTACGGCCGCAACGCCGAGGCGGGGCTGGATTCCGCCGTCGGAGTCATAAATTCCCTCGACGCGATGCTCGACCCCGAGTCGTCCACAAGCGAGGCCTACAAGCTCAACCACTCGGGCGGGGAGAGTGTGGCGGTCAACGGCCAGATAGCCGAGATGATAAACACCGCCTACGGCGTATATGAGCTGAGCGGCGGCGCGCTTGACCTGACAATATACCCTCTCGTAAAGGCCTGGGGCTTTGTGGACGCTAATTACCGCGTCCCCACAGAGGAGGAGATAGATAGCCTGCTCGAGCAGGTCGGCTTTTCCCGGCTCGGCATAACCGCACTCAGCGGCGGCGAGACATATCTGGTCAGCGTCCCCGACGGCATGGAGCTCTCGTTTGCCTCCGTGGCCAAGGGCTGCGCGTCAAAATACGCCGTCAGCGCGCTGCGGAGCGCCGGGGTTGAGAGCGCGATTTTGTCCCTCGGCGGGAACGTGCAGACCCTCGGGGTCAAGCCGGACGGCTCCAACTGGAACATAGCCATACAGGACCCGGTAAACACAGAGGGCTATGCCGGCATCCTCAGCCTGGGGGAATGCGCCGTCGTCACCTCCGGGGGCTATCAGAGATATTTTTACAGCGAGGACAATGTCCGCTACAGCCATATTATCGACCCCTCCACCGGCGTCCCCGTGGACAACGGCATTCTCTCAGCGACAATAGTCGCCAGCGACGGCGTACTGGCCGACGCCCTCTCCACCGCCATGTGCGTCCTCGGCGAGGACGAGGCCGAGGACTACTACCTGACCAACGGCGGCTTTGAAATGGTCCTGATAACGGACGACAACCGCGTGCTCGTCACCTACGGACTCATGGATGCCTTTGAGCTCACAAACAGCAGCTATACTCTGGAGATAATAAGATGAAGCTTGGGCGGAGTTTTTTTGAGCGCGACGCCCTTGAGGTCGCCCCGGACCTTGTGGGGAAAACCCTCGTCTCCGCCCTGCCCGGCGGCGCCGAGCGCAGGCTGATAATATCCGAGACCGAGGCCTACCGCGGCGAGGAGGACACGGCCTGCCACGCCCACCGGGGGCGCACCCGCCGCACCGAGCCACTGTATATGTCCGGCGGCCACTTCTACATATACCTCTGCTACGGCATACACTGGCTGCTGAACGCCGTGACCGGCCCGCGGGATTTGCCCCAAGGCGTACTGATTCGCGCCTGCAGGGGCTTCGGCGGCCCCGGGAAGCTGACAAAACAGCTGGGAATAGACGGCTGCTTCAACGGCATGGCCGTTGACGAATGCCCCGGGCTCTGGTTTGAGGACGAGGGCAGATCGGTTAACATAATTACTGCCCCGCGCGTGGGCATAGCCTATGCCTCCCCGGAGGACCGGGAGAGGCCGTGGAGATTCATAGAAGGTAAATGAGCATGGAGAGCCCCAACAACCTGACAAGCATAAAAACCCTCTCCGGGGTCGGCGAGGCCAGGGCCCGGGCCTTTGAGAGGCTCGGGATAACGGACCTCGGCGGCCTCGTGTCCTTTTTCCCGCGGGCCTATGAGGACCGCACGGACATAAAGCCCATAGCCATGCTCATGGAGGGCGACAATGTCTGCATACGCGGCACCGTTGCCACCGAGCCCGTGCTCTCGCGCGTGCGCGGGCACCTGGAACTGGTCAAATTCAGGGTAGTCGACGACAGCGGCGCATTGGATGTCACTTATTTCAACCAGACCTATGTGAAGAACCAGCTCAGGCGCGGCGAAAGCTATATTTTTTATGGCCGAGTGAGTGTACAGGGCGCCCGGAGGCAGATGACAAACCCCGTCTTTGAACCCGAGAGTTCGGCCGGAAGAGTTACCGGCAGAATAATGCCGGTATATCGTCTGGTGTCCGGGCTGACGCAGCGCGCCGTTATGAACTGCGTCCGCCAGGCGCTGGACAGGCTGTCCGGGAATCTGACCGACGCCCTGCCTCAGGACGTGACACGCCGCTTCCAACTCTGTCAGGCCCGTTACGCCTACGAGAATATCCACTTTCCCTCCGACTTCACCGCCCTGGAGCTCGCGCGGCGTCGGCTGGTGTTTGAGGAGCTGTTCATCCTCGCCTGCGCGCTCTCCCTGGTCCGCGGCAGGCGTGGCGGCGAAAACGGCATACGTCTGGGCAGCGCGGACCTTGAGGTGTTTTATGCCTCTCTCCCATTCCGCCCCACCGGGGCGCAGCGCCGGGCCGTGGATGAGGCCGTGTCGGACATGCGCTCCGGCCGTCCCATGGACCGGCTGATTCAGGGCGATGTCGGCAGCGGAAAGACCCTGGCGGCCGCCGCCTGCATATGGTACGCCGCGCAGAGCGGATTTCAGAGCGCCTTCATGG
>CALWYN010000186.1 GCA_944385755.1 uncultured Oscillospiraceae bacterium | reverse complement strand
TGTAGTCCATCAGCGACTGCAGCTCCTCCGTCGTCTCCATCGCCGTGTCCTCCGGGGTAAAGACGCGCGTCTCGAGGTCGATGACCGTTATGCTCTGGCACAGCTGCACGGTGTCGCCGTTTTTCATACTGAGCGTCCAGAGTATGTCGTTGGTGCCGCAGCCGTAGGTGAAGCTTATGTGGGAGACCATGGCGGCATTGGGAAAGCTCGGGTCGGCGGCCGGTGCGGTGTGCTCCATCTGCGCCGCGTCTCCGCGCGGCAGCGCCTCGACGCTGCAGCCGTCCACCAGCTCCATAAACTCCCCGTTGGCGGGCGAGTTGTCCGCGGCGTTGTAGACGTAGAGCTGCGAGGGATTCGCCGCCCAGCTGCCCTCGGCGCAGTTGTTGCTTCTCTCCGCCTGCGGAACCTGCACGCCGTCGCTGTCGGCGTCAATGACCAGCATGAGCCTGTATGAGCTGCCGCCGTAGGTGTACACCATATCTGCGCCTATGCCGGACAGCCCGTCCCCCTGTCCGGCCGTCTCCGCCGGCGCGCTCTCCGCCGGGACGGTCGCCGCCGTGATGGGAGCCGACGGCGAGGGCACGTCCCCCTCCCGCCTGTCTCTCGCCGCGAGCGCGGCGCCCAAGGCGGCAGCAATCAGCACGGCCGCGCAGACGGCGGCGGCAGCCGCTCCCCGCCGCCTTTTCGGCGGCTCCACGCGCCGCTTTTCCAGCTGGCTGGTCTCGCAGTGCGGGCAGTACGCCGCCCCGTCGGGGAGCTCTCGCCCGCAATTCACGCACTTTTTCATATTCTCCCCCCCGTTCACAGCGCCCTCATGAGTTTGAGGACGTCTTTATACCTCTTGGCCGGGCTTGTCATTGTGCACTTTTGTATCACGCGCCCCAGGTGCCCGCCCGCCGTCTCGCACGAAGGGTGCCGGCCCGTGAGCATGACGTTCAGCAGCACGCCGAGGGAGTATATGTCCGCCCGCGCGTCCGACTGCGCCAGGCCGTACTGCTCCGGCGCGGCGTAGCCCGTGGTGCCGAGGACCTGAGTGTCCCCGCTGCCTCCGCACTTGTACACCCGCGCGGCGCCGAGGTCGATCAGTACGGCCTCGCTCCCGCGGACTATGACGTTTTCGGGCTTTATGTCCCGATGGACAACCCCGCGCGAGTGCAGGACCCACAGAGCTGCGCACAGCTGCCGGGCAATGGCGCGCGCCGCGGCGGCGGGCAGCGGGCCTCCCTCGAGCAGAAAGGCGAGAGTGTCCCCGCAGACATATTCCTCCAGCACCGCCGAGCGTCCCCCGCTCGAGGCCGCCTCGTATATCTGCGGCAGGTGCGGGCTGGTGACGCAAAGTAGCTTCCTGTACGCCTCGCAACCGCCCTCGACCTGCCTCCGGCCATGCCTCCTGCCGCTGCTGCTGCGCCGCCAGACGCTTACGCTGCTTCGCCCGTCCGCCCTGATTTGCCGGACAAGGCTGTATTCCTCCTTCAGGCTTCGCATTAAATTATCATAAACATCCATAATTTCGCACCCTATGCAGCCTGCATATTGTTTTTGCCGTTAAAAAAATATAAAATTATTATAAACTACGGCGTAATGCTTGTAAAGGCGGTGGCTTTTATGAAGGAAAAGCGGACGGACGACTTGAAGCAGGAACTCATGAATGCGCCCAGTCTGGAGAGATATCTTTCCGAGAACCAGGATAGCTTCAAGGTCGAGAGCACGGCCACCATGCTCTCCCGGCTGATAGACGAACGGAAAATCGCCAAGTCCACCGTGGCCCGTGAGTCCGGGATGAGCGAAATTTACCTCTATCAGATACTCTCCGGGCGGCGCTCGCCCTCGCGCAACCGGCTCATCTGCCTGTGCTTCGGGCTCTCCGTGGGGGTGGATGGGGCGCAGGAGCTTCTGCGGCTCTCCGGCGCAGCACAGCTCTATCCGCGCATCCGCCGTGACGCGATAATAATCTACGGTCTCTCCCACGGCATGAGCCTCTTCGACGTGAACGACAGGCTCTTCGAGCAGAACGAAGAGACGCTTTTTTAGGATAGCGGCTTGTCAAACTAAGAGCAACATGTAATAAGTTCAGCAGCCCGCAAATCCTGAGCAGAAAGGAAGTCAAGCACCAGCGGGGCCCGGCGTCAATCAACGCCGGGCCCCGTTTCAGTGCGGCAGCCGGCATGTGCCGCAGGCTCCTCCCCCAGGGGGAAAACTCCCTTGTGATTCTCTGCCGCCCCCTTCCGCAGGCGCAGCAGGGATTGGCAAAGTGGACATCCCAATGCAGACGTTCTTCAATGTTGGGCCAGCCGGTGAACGGCGCCCGCGGCCGCAGACGCATTGGGCAGGCGCGCGAAGCGTGCTTGCCGGGGGCTCGTCAGCGAGGCCGGGAGGCGGCTTACGGAGGATACCCGCCGCAAAATGAAAAACGCGGCCATGCGGAGACAATTCAGCCACCGCATGACCGCGCCTTGGATGCCAGTTCATTGCATATTTTCTAAAAACACCTGCCAGTTCTTTACAGTATTGAAATGTTCGACCTGTGCCGTCTTCAAAATAGTATGTCTGTGTCTCCGGTGTGGCGTTTTCCCACTCATAGCTGCGTCCGTCAGGAACGGTCAGGGCGAGGAGCTGGACGGACTCGCGGCCGGCCGGACGGCGTCCCTGTGATTGCGCAGCTGCTCCGGGTTACAGTTCCTTGATGTTTCCGTCGTCGTCGAGAATCATGTCGCAGACCGTGCGGATGGCGAACTCGACGACCTCCTGACATTTATAGCTCGCGCCGTCCATGTAGAATTTTCCTCCCTCCACCGGGTCAGTCAAGTCGTATTGTCTGCCCATAATTTGCGGATGGACGTCGCGGCACATGACGCTGCCGCACTTGGCCACATACCTGTCGACGTACTCGGTCGCTATGCCATAGCCGCGCACGGGTTTGGATATGGCGGGCTGCTTAATCATGCCGTAGGGGGTCTGGGTGTCGTCCTTGTAGTAGAGTACACCGAGGAACATCAGCGCGCCGTTTACGCCGCCGCAGGTGTCGCCCCGGCATCCGCCGCCTGCGAAGGGGTACGACGCGCGCATCAAAGCATCCATGGCCGGGTCGTCGGGTCTGAACTCGCGCATCAGGCCGGCAAAGGTGCTCTGCGCGCAGTTGAAGGAGTTCTCGAAGGCCTCATAGCCCTTCCTGACCGCGCTCTCGGTGCGTTCTTCTTTTCTGGTCATTTTTTACCTCCTGTATATTTTTATCTCAGTCAGAGCTGTCAAAAGAGGGCTTTCGCAAATTCTCATGCAAGCCCTCCTATTTTTATGATAAAGCCTGCAGGCCCTGGCGTTGATTTGCCCCAATTATATGCGGCTTTGCGTGCGCTTGCAAGGGGCAAACAACCCCTAACCGCGGGCCGCGTGTCTTTTAACTGCGTGAGACGTCTGAATCCTCCGGCAGGAAGCCGTACCCGATTCCACGCCCGTATTCCATGCCGGTGATGAGGTCGACACCGGCATCCGTCTGCCGGATATCCCCTCCGGAAGTTTTCTCTGCGTCGCTTGCCGGCGCCCCGGCCCGGCATCCGGACAGCGTCCCGAGCAGCAGCGCGGCACTCGGCAGCAGGCCTGCCGTTCGCCTGTATTCCATGGCCATTGCCGGCTTTCAGACATGAGCTGAGCGGAAATATGCAAGTCCGAACATGCATTTCTATAGCCAATGGTATCATATACGCGCAGTACCTTCAATGATTTTCCCCTTATAAAGCAGAGAAGCGGGAGCGCGCCGCGGGGCCGGGGAGCAAAAACGCGCAAAGCTCCCCCACAAATACGGGAGAGCTTTGCCGCCTTATTTGCATTGTAATGGCGCGGCCGGCGTATGCCGTGTCACTTTGCGCGGTACTTATCCACTATCGCGCACATGGCGTCCCAGCTGTCCTCCATGCCCTTCACCAGTGTGAACTGGGTGCGCGCGCGGTCGAGGTTCTGCTGCGGGCGCTGGATGTGGAAGTAGTGGTCGCCCTCGAGGTAGTCGGTGAGGAAACGGATGCCGCACTCGAGAGTCATCAGCTTCGCGCCCCAGGGCAAATAGTCCAGTTCGGCGTCTGTCAGCGCGCC
>CALWYN010000185.1 GCA_944385755.1 uncultured Oscillospiraceae bacterium | reverse complement strand
GAGCTGCACGTCCACCACGCTCACACCGTCCTCCCGGTGATAGCTGTCTATGGTCAGCACCCGGCAGAGCCCGCCGAGCACCGGCACGTCGTACATCGCCTCCGCAAAGGTCGGCACCGTGTTCAGCATCAGCACGAACACGGCGCACGCGGCCGCCAGCGGGGCGGCGACGCGCGCAAATACCCTCCCCGTCCGGCGCGGCCGCCGCGCACGCGCCGGGGCGGCGCCGGAGAGCGCCCGGTCCACCGCGGCGTCCAGCTCCGGAGGTATCTCCGTGCTCATATAGATGTCCCTGAGCTCCTTTTTCACTCTCATTCCTCCTCGTCCTCCTCCAGCTCCACGCGGAGCAGCGAGAGCGCCTTATACAGCCGGGCCTTGGCCGTACTCAGCGTGCAGCCCGCGCTCTCGGCAATCTCGGAGAGTTTCATGTCCTCAAAAAAGCGCAGCATGACCACCGTTTTGAGCTTGGGCGGAAGGCGGCCTATGGCCTCATAGAGCGCCATGGCCTCCGAGCGGGCGGAGGCATTGTCCTCTCCAGCCGGCGCCAGCTCCGGAGAGGCGTCCAGGCTCTCGGCCCCCCTGCGTTTGCGCTGCCTCAGCATGTCCAGGCAGGTGTTCACGAGTATCCGCGTGAACCAGGGCCGCACTTTTTCCGCGTCGTGCAGCGTACCGAGGCGGCGGAGCCCGTGCTCCACCGCCTCCTGCACGGCGTCGAGCGCGTCCTCCCGGCCGCGCAGGTAGCCATAGGCCAGGCGGTAGGCGCTCTCCTGATTCTGCTTTACAAAAGAGGCATATTCCTCAACCGTTATCCGGCCCAAGGCGCTTCACAACCCTCTGTCCAGTTCTATCCCCCGAAAGTGGCGTTCCACAGCTGCCGCGCGCCGGAGGAGTCCTGCGCGGTGCAGAGGAGGACAAAGCGCCCCTCCGCCAGGATAAGCGAATTCTCAAGTTTGGGCACTTCATCCGGCAGGTACGAGCCATAGTCGGCTATGCGCGCGCTGTTGCGCTCCTGCAGGCGCTCCAGCAGGGTCCGGGCGTCCTCCTCGCTGCCCGTCTCGAACACGGCCAGCTCCTCGGCCGTGGCCCCGGTGCCGGCCCAGGCGGCGCATTTCGTCTCCTCGTTCAGGCCATAAAGCTCCCTGGCTATGCCCTCGTCCAGCAGGTACAGCTCCTCCCCGAAAGCGGTGCTGTCCTTCAGCTTGAACGCCAGCTCGTCCAGATCCGGTTCCGCCGCCTGGCCACCGCAGGCCGCCAGAAGCAGGACGGCGAGCGCCGCCGCCAGGATAAATGTGAGCGTCTTTTTCATGCTTCCACCTCCGCAACTGTGTGCGTCTTCAGATAATCCATCCATTTTGTGCAGTAGGCCGGCGTCAGATGTACGCCGTCCGGCGTGGCCGCATTGGGCAGGCAGCCGTCCTCCCCCTCCACGGCCGAGGACACGTCGAGGTAATTGACGCCCTTCTCCTCCGCGAGCTGCATCAGCCGGGCGTTGAACTTATCCACGTTGGCGTTCGAGCACCAGGTGCCGGCGGCGTCCTTGGCCGCGCTCACCGGGAGTATGGACTCCACATAAACCTCCGCCTCGGGGTTCGCCGCCAGTGCCGCGTCGATTATCCCGCCGTACTTCTCGATGAAGATGTCCGTGCTCTTCCAGCCCATCTCGTTGAGCCCCAGCATGATGTACACCTTGCCGGGCGCGAGCTCGCCCAGAGCCTCCACGGCCGTGAGCTTCCGGCCGTCCACACTCAGCTTCTCCGTATAGGCCTTCTCCACCGTCAGGCCCACGCTGCACAGCCAGGTGGTGTCCTTGAGCCCGGAATAGAGCCTCAGCCCCTGCGTGCGCGAGTCGCCTATGAACACCGCGTCCTTGAAATAGTCGTCCCCGACGGCCTCGGAGGCCGCCACGGGCAGGAACTCCTCCGGTTCCTCCGGCTCCTCCGCCGGCTCAGGGGCTTCCGTTGTCACCGGCGTCTCTGCCGCCTCCGGCTCTTCCGTTATCTCCGGCGCCTCTGTCGCCTCCGGCGTGCGGGCGGGCTCCTCCGTGGCCGGGGACGCGGCCGGGGTCTCCTCCGCCGGCTTCAAGCTGACGGCCGGCCGGTCCGAGGGTCCGCGCTCCGCCGTCCCCGGCCTGCCGAAGGCAAAGCCGCTGCCGGAGAGGGCCGACGGTATTATTATCAGAGCCAGCGCACAGAGCGTTATGCCCCATATGGCCGACACCACGGCGCGGCGCACTGCCCTCTGCCGGCGCCTTGCTCTCTCTCTTCTGCTCATGTCCCGGCCTCCTTTTTTATCTCTCACTGATACAGACGCCCCGGCGGAGCGAAAAGTTATCTCTCCGAAAAAATTTTTTTACCGCCCGCTTATCAGCCTCTCCACGCCGGAGCGCATCCCCCCGCGCAGCTCCCCCAGCAGCTCCTCGCCCCAGCGTGGGAACGCGTCGGCCGAGTACGCGGAGTGCAGCCCGCAGAGGACGCTGGCGACGGCGTCCACCTCCGCCTCCTTCTCGTCGAAGGGCCCGTATTCCCTCAGGAAGGCCTCCCCCGCCTCCCGGGAGAGCGAGGACCGCACATTCCTTATGTCCG
>CALWYN010000184.1 GCA_944385755.1 uncultured Oscillospiraceae bacterium | reverse complement strand
GTATTTTCACGTCCGCACACTCGCGCAGAGCCTTTATGCCGTGCATTTTCGTGTCCTTTATCTCAACGCCTTCGCTGTACCAGAGCGCGGCGCGGCACTTGTCCGTCAGCTCCGAGCCGCTTATTTTGAGATTGTGGTCGTGCCAGAAGGGGTAGCGGAGGTTGAAAAAGCAGTTCTCGACCTGCACGTCCCGGCTCTCCTTGAGGGCGCTCTCGCCGTCGGCGGGGCCGTCGAAGGCGCAGCTGCGCACCAGTACGCCGTCGCTGCCGTAGAGCGCGCGCTCGGCGTCAAAACTTCTGTTTTCTATGACTTTCATAATATGCCTCCCAATTCAGCTCCCGGGTCAGGCCCCGCGGCCCTCCCCGGTCAGTTTATACACCAGATAGTCCAGACAGTTTATCCTCCGCTCTTCGAGGTGTACCCGCTCGAGCAGCCTCCGTCTCAGGCGGTAGAGCAGCTCGAGCTGTTCGCCCCGCCTGCCCTCCTCCGCCAGGGCCATGAACCGCTGCGCCTCCGCGCCGTCGCAGCCGGCGTCTCTCAGGTTCTGCAAAACCTCTTCCCGCTCGGAGTCCATGTCCTCCGCCTCCTTTCAAGCCGGCGTCCCCATTGGGGCGGCCCCTATATCCCCGCCCCGAGGGCGCGCGCCGACTCCAGATATCTGCCGTCAATGCCGCGCTCACCCTCGCAGCCCGTGCACCCACCGGCGAACACCCCGCCGAGGAATTTCCAGCCCAGCGCCGCCGTGAAAAAGCGGAAATATCCCTCCGCCTTGTCAAAGGCCCAAAACTCATCCGTCCCGCCGGTCATCAACAGCGCGCAGTCGCGCGGCGGATATCTGTCCTCGACGGAGATGGCGTAGAGCCTCTCCACAAAGGCCTTTGCCCGGGCCGAGAGCCCCCAGAAATAGAGCGGCGAGGCCAGAACCAGGGTGTCGCAGCGCCCAAAGGCGGGATACAGTCCGTCCATCATGTCGCGCTGCACGCAGGGGGAGCCGGCGCCGCGCCGGCAGGCCCCGCAGCCCAAGCAGCCGTTCAGCTCTCCGTCCAGGACAGAGCTCTCCACCGCGTGCCCCGCCGAGCGCGCCCCATCCGCGAAAGCCGCGGCCAGGGCCGCCGTGTTTCCCCTGGCAGCGCCGCTGCCCGATACAAGCAGTATATGTCTCATACACACCTCCCGCGGCCGCTTTTCCGGCCCGCTCCTGAGGATAACACTCGCCCATAAAAATAGCAAATACTTATATCAAATTCATTTCCATAGTTGAAAACTATGCATTTTCCTGTTATACTCGCCGTGGAGGGGATACCATGGAACTTCGGGTACTACAGTACTTTCTGGCTGTTGCGAGAGAGCAGAGCATCTCCGCGGCGGCCGAGTCGCTGCATCTGTCACAGCCCACTCTGTCCACCCAGCTCAGGGCGTTGGAGGAGGAGCTGGGCAAGCAGCTGCTGATACGCGGCACCAGGGGCTCGCGCCGCGTCACACTCACTGAAGAGGGCATGATACTCCGCAAGAGGGCGGAGGAGATACTCTCACTCGTCGAGCGCACGGAGAGCGAGATAGCCCTCTCGGACGACTCCCTGGCCGGCGAGGTCAGCATAGGCGCGGGCGAGACGCAGATAATCCGCCTCTTCGCCCGCGCCGCCCGCGAGCTGCGCCGCCGCTGTCCCGAGATACGCTATCACATTTACAGCGGCAACGCCGCCTTCGTCCTGGAGCAGCTGGAAAAGGGGCTTGTGGACTTCGGGCTCGTCTACGGCCCGGTGGACAGCTCCAAATACGAGTCCATAAAGCTGTCCGAGCGCGACGTCTGGGGCGTGCTGATGCGCCGGGACTCCCAGCTGGCCGCGAAGCGGGCGATACGCCCGGAGGACCTCTGGGACAAGCCGCTAATAATCTCCAACCAGAAGAGCGACGGCTGGCCGCTCTCCTCCTGGCTGCGCCGCGACCTGCCTCAGCTCAACGTCGTCGCCACCTACAACCTGCTGTTCAACGCCTCCCTACTCACCGCCGAGGGGCTGGGCTACACGCTCTGCTTGGACGGCCTGATAAACACCTCGGGCGAGAGCGCCCTGTGTTTCCGCCCGCTGGAGCCGCGGCTGGAGTCGGAGGCCTCGATAATCTGGAAGAAATACCAGATTCACCCCAAACCGGTGCAGAAATTTCTGGGCGTCCTGCGCTCGGCGGCTCTCTGAGCCGCGCGGCCCATACACACGGCGGACGGCGCACGGGACAGGCCCGTGCGCCGTAAGCTTATCCTTTTGCCGCCCTTGCCCGCGCCGTCACGGCGGCGCGCGGCCCTCCATTGCCCCCGCCATGCCGCGGCACGGGCATCCGCCCCTACGGGCCATCCGCCGCCCAATTGTTCCGGCATCCGCGCAGTGTGCCGCCCCCGCTTGCCCCGGCAGCCTGCGGAGCCGTTTCCGGCGCGCGGCCCGCCCGTCTCGGCCACGCTGGCGCCCGGGCGCAAAAGAGGCCCGGCGAGCCGGGCCTCTTTGCGGCCTCACAGCCGCTCTATATCCGCTATCAGGGCGTCCACGTCCTCCTCGCGCGTCGCCCAGCTGGTACAGAAGCGCACGGCCCGGCGGCTCTCATCCACGCGGCCCCAGTCGCTGAAACTGTACTTCTCCGCCAGCTTCCCGAGAGCCGAATCCGGAACTATGGGGAACTGCTGGTTGGTCGGCGAGTCGCAGAGCAGCGCCCAGCCCTTCGCCTCAAAGGCCCGGCGCAGCTTCCATGCCAGCTCCACCTCGCGCCTCGCCGTGCGCTCGTAGAGCCCGTCCGACATCAGCGCGCCGAACTGCACTCCCAGGAGCCGCCCCTTGGCCAGCATGGCCCCGCGCTGTTTCATGATGTAGCGGAAATCCTTCGCTATGGCGGGGTTGGTTATCACCACGGCCTCTCCGAAGAGCGCGCCGAGCTTCGTCCCGCCTATGTAGAACACATCCGCGAGCCGGGCCAGGTCCGGCAGGCCCGCGTCGGCCCCGGGACACACCAGGGCCACGCCCAGCCGCGCCCCGTCCACGAAGAGCAGCAGTCCGTGGGCCCTGCACGCGGCGCTTATCTCCTCCAGCTCCCGCAGGGAGTATATCAGTCCGCCCTCGGTCGGCTGGGAGATGTACACCATGGCGGGCTGCGGCTGGTGCTCGTGGGTGGCGTCCGCCCAGTGGGCCTCCACACAGCCGGATATCTGGGAGGCGCGCAGCTTTCCGTCCGGCGTGGGCAGGGCTATCACCTTGTGGCCCGCGGCCTCCACCGAGCCCGTCTCGTGCACGGAGATATGGCCCTGGTCGGCGGCGATGACCGCCTGATGCGGCCTCAGTGCGGCCGCGATGACCGTGAAATTGGCCTGCGTCCCGCCCACGAGGAAGTGCACCGCCGCCTCCGGCGCGGCGCACTTCTCCCTTATCCTGGCGGCGGCGCTCTCGCAGAAGCGGTCCTCGCCGTAGCCCGGCGTCTGTTCCAGGTTGCTGCTCTCCAGCGCCGCCATCACCTCAGGCAGCGCGCCCTCCAGATAGTCGCTCTCAAACCTTATCATCTCTCATTCGGCCTCCACGACGACCTTGCCGTCCTCGGCCCTGAGCCTTATGGCCTTCACGCCGCCGGCGCCGCGGTCGACTATGACGGAGGCCATCTCGTCCTCGATATCCTTCTGTATGGTGCGCCTCAGATTCCTGGCGCCGTAGGTCAGGCTGTAGCTCTTCTTGACCAGGTAGTCTATCACGCTCTCGTCCCAGCTGAAGCCCAGCCCCTTTTCGGTCATGATATCCCTGACCTCGCCGAGCATGAGAGCGGCTATGCCGCGGAAGTTCTCCTCGGTCAGCTTGTTGAAGCAGATTATCTCATCCACGCGGTTGATGAACTCCGGCCTCAAAAACTCGCCCAGGGCCTTCATCGCCCTCTCGCGGTCCATATCCGCCACCGTGCCGAGGAAGCCGAGCGAGCCGCTCTTGGTGTTGCTGCCGGCGTTAGTGGTCATGATGATGACCGTGTTCTCGAAGTTTATGGTCCGCCCCTGGGCGTCGGTTATGCGCCCGTCGTCGAGTATCTGGAGCAGGATGTTCATGACGTCCGGGTGGGCCTTCTCTATCTCGTCGAAGAGCACCACGCTGTACGGGCGGCGGCGTATCTTCTCGGTCAGCTGCCCGGCCTCATCGTAGCCCACGTATCCCGGGGGCGAGCCTATGATGCGCGAGACGGAGAACTTCTCCATGAACTCGCTCATATCCAGCCTTATCAGGCTCTCCGGCGAGTTGAAGAGGTCGGCCGCGAGGCGCTTGACCAGCTCGGTCTTGCCCACGCCGGTGCCGCCGACAAAGATGAAGCTCACCGGCTTGCGCTTGGCCTGGAGCCCCACGCGGCTGCGCTTTATGGCGGCGCAGACGGCGTCGATGGCCTCGTCCTGGCCGATTATGTGCTCCCTCAGCCTGTCGCCCAGCTTCGCAAGGCGCTCGAATTCGTCCGCCGTGATGTTCTTGGCGGGTATCTTGGTCCAGAGCTCTATCACGCGGGCCAGGTTCTCCCGCGTCAGCACGGGCGGCGTGGCCTTGAGGCGGTTGAGCTCCTCGGTGAGCTGCATTATCGTCGTGCGTATGACGGCGAGGCGCTCATAGTGCTCGTTCTCCGTGTCGGCCAGCAGCAGTTCGCGCTCCTTGTTCAGGTCGTTTATCTCCTTCTGGGCCTCCTCGGCGCGGACGATGCTCCTGTCCTTCAGGTTCACGTCCGAGCAGGCCTCGTCTATGAGGTCTATGGCCTTATCCGGCAGATAGCGGTCGGTGATGTACCTCTCGCTGAGCAGCACGGCCTCCCGGCACATCTCCTTCGGTATGCGCACCTTGTGGCAGTCCTCGTAGTAGTGCGCTATGCCCTCGATTATCTTCACGCTGTCCTCTATGGAGGGCTCGGCGACAGTTACCGGCTGGAAGCGGCGCTCCAGCGCCGTGTCCTTTTCGATGTGCTTGCGGTATTCGGTGAAGGTCGTGGCGCCTATCACCTGTATCTCCCCGCGGGAGAGGGCGGGCTTGAGTATATTGGCGGCGTTCATGCTGCCCTCGGCGTCGCCGGCGCCGACGATGTTATGCACCTCGTCTATGACCAGGATGATGTTCCCGGTCTTGCGTATCTCCTCGATGAGCCCCTTCATGCGGCTCTCGAACTGCCCGCGGAACTGTGTACCCGCCACCAGCGCGGTGAGGTCGAGCAGGTAAATCTCCTTGTCGCGCAGCTTATAGGGCACGTCTCCCGCGGCTATGCGCTGGGCCAGCCCCTCGGCTATGGCGGTCTTGCCCACGCCGGGCTCGCCTATCAGGCAGGGGTTGTTCTTCTGCCGGCGGTTGAGTATCTGTATGACGCGCTCGAGCTCCTCCTCGCGGCCTATCATGGCGTCGAGCTTGCCCTCCCTGGCCCTCTCGGTCAGGTTGATGCAGTAGTTGTCGAGGAACTTGCGCTTGCCCCCGCGCTGCGCCCCTCCCGGCTGCTGCTGCTGCTGCTGCGAGCCGTCCTGTCCCGTACGGGAATCGCGCGATACGCCGGGGTCTTCCTGGCGGGCGGGCAGATTGCCCCCGCCGTTCCCCCCGCCGGACCCGAAAAGCCGGTTGAGGAAGGGGAACGTGGCGGTCTTGCCGTCGTCATCGGAGTCCGACTCGCTGTTGTCTATGTCCATCAGCGCCTCGGGGCCTCCCATGGCCTCCATCATCTCGTTTGTCAGGCCGTCGAGCTCCTCGTCGGTGAGGCCCATCTTGTTAATCACATCGTCCACGGGCTTTATATGCAGCTCACGGGCGCACTTCAGGCACAGGCCCTCGTTCTTGGCCTGGCCGTTCTCCATTTTCGTTATGAACACCACGGCCACATTCTTGTGGCATCGCGAGCATAGGGTAGGTTGCATGGCAAATCTCCTGTTTTTATAGAAAATATCGGCATCGGCGGGTGCCGTAAAGCAAATTAGCACTCTTTTATACCGAGTGCTAATTTATCACTGTGTGTGGATTTTGTCAACACCGTACGGCGTAAATTGACAGAATGTTCATATTCCCACGCCGGAGGTTATGAAGTCGATGGAGATAAAGAACTTTGCCAGTATGGTGTTCTCGAGCGTATCGCGCCCTATTATCAGCCCGAGGAAGCGCAGGGCCCAGCAAATCAGTATGCAATATATTACCCCGTTGACAAGTCCCATAACCGCGCCGCCGGCGTCATTGAGCACATCCATATTCGGGATTCTGAAAGAGAGATTGGGTATGTTCCCAATCGCCGTGAGCGCCACGATGAAAACTATGAACAGCAGAGCCACCCCGGCCACATAGGCCGCGCGGATGCAGAACACCTCCACCACCGAGTTCTGGATGGTCTCCCCGTTGCTCTCGGCGTACTCCTCGGCCTCGGTGGCCATCTGGTCGGCGGCGTCCTCGTATATGCCGATTGAGGCGAAGCAGGCGGCGCAGAAGTCGTGCCTTAGGGAGGGGTCGCCCGCGAGCACATCTTCCACTGAGAGGCTGGTGTTGTCAATTCCCAAGTCCTCCAGCACCTCGTTCTCCATGCGGTTCTGGATATAGCCGCTGACGAAGGGCCGCAGCACGGGCACGATCTCATAGGAATACGCCTGCGAGACCAGACTGGCCCCATACAGAGAGATTATTGCCGCCAGCATGGCCGCTATGCCCATTATGAGGCCTTTTTTATATCCCGCCCAGATGCTTATTATGATTATGGCTAACAGTACGAGGTCAATAACCGCTCTCATGCTTTGCCCTCCCTAATCAGATTCATATGTATTCCGCCCGGGCCGAATCCCTCCGGACCAGCACGGCCCCTCCGTTTTCGCTCAGCAGCGCGGCCACGGCGCCCTCCGCGCCGTGCCCTCCCAGTCCGGAGAGTGAGCTGTCCAGCAGCCTGGCCTCCCCTCCGGCGAGCAGCAGCACCCGGTCCCCCCGGGCGTCCACGCTCAGAGGCGCGGAGTCCAGCTCCAGGTATCCCAGCTCCTCCCCGGCGGCGTCGAGCGAGAGCAGAGCGCGCTCCCCGCCGCCTCCGAGCTCAATCAGGGCAAAGCCGTCGCCTCCGAAGCCGCAGTCCAGGGCCTCCAGCTCCCCGAAACCGCGCTCGGAGACCTTTTCGCACTCGCGCGTCAGGAATACGGCCCGGTCCGCGGAGACGGCGCAGAGCCGCTCCCCATCCATCCAGCCCAGATCGAACAGCAGCTCTCCCGGCAGGCTGAAGGAGGCGTATTCCCGCGTATCGCCCAGGTCAAACACCCTGACCTCCCCGCCCAGCTCCGAGGCGGCGAGTACGGCCAGGTAATCCCCGTCCGGGGAGACGCAGGCGTCCAGCGGCCAGACGGTCCCGGCGTGCCAGCGGTAGAGGACCTCGCCGGACGGGCCGTAGACCGTCACGGCGCCCCTGCCGTCCCCGCCGAGGGTGACGGCGGCCAAAACGCCGGACCCGCCCACTCTGGCGGAGGCCAGAGCGCCGCCGGCGTCCAGTTCCACGAGCTCCTCCGGCCCGGCGGAAAAATACAGCGTCCGCCCGCCCAGGTCCCAGAGCGCGAGGCAGTCCCCCGAGGCGGAGAGCGCCGGGCTCTCCAGAGTGAGGTCCAGCCGGAGCAGCTCCTCCCCGTCCGCGCCGTAAACTCTCAAGCCTGTTGACGAAGCGCAGGCGAAAGAGTTCCCCACGGCGGCGTACACCCTGCCGGTGCCAGGGCCCAGCTGCCAGACGCCGGAGCCGTCCGGGCTGAGTATGAGCGCCAGGAAGAGCAGCGCCGTGAGCGTCAGCAGCGCGGCCAGGGCGGCCGCCGGCCGGAGCTTAGAACTTTTTACTCGCATCCATGCCTCTCATTCCATCATTTTCCCAACCTCTCCCTCATACCAGAGGCGGGAGAGATAAAGGCCCTGCGGCGGCATGGTCGGCCCTGTCAGCCGCCTGTCGCGCGTCTCCAGCAGCGCGGGGATGTCCCCCGGCTCCAGCTTACCGTGCGAGGCATAAACCATCGTTCCCACTATTGCGCGCACCATGTTGTAGAGAAAACCGTCGGCACAGACGGCGATGGAGATAAGCTCCCCCTCGCGCTCCGCCCTGCACCAGTGCACGGTCCTCACCGTGGTCCTGGTCCGTGTGCCCACGCTGCGCACCGCGGCGAAGTCGTGCCGGCCCTCGAAGGCCAGCCCGGCCTCCCTCAGCCGCTCAAAGTCCAGCGGCGCCGGGTAAAAGCACACCCTCTTTTGCAAGAACGGGTCCCTGATGCGCGTATTCATGATTTTGTATACGTATTCTTTCTTTATGCAGCTGCCTATCGCGTTAAAATCTTCCGGCGCGTCCACCGCGCGGAGCACGGCGATGTCGTCCGGCAGGCGGCTGTTCACGGCCAGCGGCAGCCTCTCCGCTGGTATGCCGCTCGTAGTTTTGAAATTGGCACAGTAGCTGAGGGCGTGCACTCCGGCGTCCGTCCGGCCGCAGCCGGTGCATTTTACCAGGTGTCCGCACACCTTCGAGAGCGCGCGCTCGAGCGTCTCCGCGACGCTCGCGTCCTCCTTCTGCACCTGCCAGCCGTGATAGGCGGTGCCGTCGTAGCGGAGGCGGAGGGCTATGTTCCTCATAGGCCGTAGACGTTCATCACGATGATGAGCGCCAGCAGGGCGGCCCCCGAGAACAGGGCCAGCCAGTCGCGCCCGGCCATTCGGAGCTGCTTCATGCGCGTGCGCCCCTCGCCCCCGTGGTAGCAGCGGCTCTCCATGGCTATGGCCAGCTCGTCCGCGCGCCTGAAGGCGGAGACGAACAGCGGCACGAGCAGCGGCAGCAGGGCCTTCGCCCGCTCTAGGAGCTTCCCGGTCTCGAAATCCGCCCCGCGCGCCCTCTGCGCGGACATTATCTTGTCCGTCTCCTCTATCAGGGTGGGGATAAAGCGCAGTGCCATGCTCATGACCATGCTCATCTCGTGTATGGGCACATGTATCTTCTTGAGCGGGTTGAGCAGCAGTTCCAGGCCGTCCGTCAGGGCCATCGGGCTGGTCGTGTAGGTCAGCAGGAAGGTCCCGCTTATCAGCATCAGTATGCGCACCACCATCATGACGGCGCGCTTCACGCCCTCCGTCGTGACATGGAAAATCCACCAGTCGAACAGCGTGGTCCCGCCCGTGGTGTAGAAGAGGTTGAGCACGCCGGTGAAGCAGATGATGAATACCAGCGGCTTCATGCCGCGGGTGAGGGTCCTGACGCTTATCCTGGACACGGCCACGATTGCGCAGGTGACAAGCAGCATCACACCGTAGCTCAGCCACTCGCGCGCCGTGAACAGCGCGGCGATATAGACCACCACAAGTATGAGCTTGGTCCGGGGGTCGAGGCGGTGGATTATGGTGTTTCCCGGGAAATACTGGCCTATCGTGATGTCCTTCAGCATGGCGCCACCCCCCCGGCCAGGTCCAGGACCGCCTCGCGCAGGCTCCTGGAGGTGTAAATGGAGGCTGGCAGCGCCACGCCGCGCGCGCGCAGCGCGTCGGCTATCGCGGCGCTCTGCGGCACGTCCAGGCCCATCTCCACCAGCTCGCGCTGGCGGGAGAACACCTCGTCCGGCGTGCCGTCCATGGCTATCGTCCCCTCGTGGAACACGATGAGCCGGCCGGCTATCTTGGCCGCGTCGTCCATGCTGTGCGTGACGAGCAGCACGGTGGAGCCGGTCTCCTCGCGGTAGTCCGTGATGTTTCTGATCACCCCGGCACAGCCCGCGGGGTCGAGTCCGGCCGTGGGCTCGTCCAGTATCAGCACGCGCGGGCGCATTGCCATGACGCCCGCGATGGCCACGCGGCGCTTCTGTCCCCCCGAGAGCTCCAGCGGGGAACGCTCGAAGAGCTCCTCGCCCACTCCGGTGAGGCGCGCCGCCTCGCGGACGCGCTCGTCTCTCTCGGACTCGCTCAGCTTCATATTGCGCGGCCCGAAGGAGATGTCGCGGTACACCGTCTCCTCAAAGAGCTGGTACTCGGGGTACTGGAACACCAGCCCCACCTTGAAGCGCACGTCGCGCGTCGCCTCCTTGGAGGCGAAGATGTCCTCCCCGTCCACGTAGACGGAGCCCGAGTCCGGGCGGAGCAGGCCGTTGAGATGCTGCATGAAGGTGCTCTTTCCGGAGCCGGTGTGCCCTATCACCGCCACGAGCTCCCCGGGATGTATCTCCACGCTCACGTCGTGGATGGCCGTCTTTTCAAACGGAGTGCCCCGGCTGTAGACATGCGTCAGGTTTTCGGTTCTTATAACGCTCTCCATCTCACAACCTCCCGGCCCGGCGGAGCAGCCCGGCCACGGCGTCGGCGCACTCGTCCACGCTGAGCGCGTCGAGCGGCACGTCAAAGCCCGCCTTTCGGAGGGCATAGAGCAGCCTGACCGTGGCGGGGGCGGTCAGCCCCTCGCCGCGCAGCAGTTCCACCTGTGAAAAGACCTCGCGCGGCGTCCCGTCGGCCGTCACGGTCCCGTCGGAGAGGGCTATCAGCCTGTCGGCGCCCACGCACTCGGACATGTGGTGCGTTATCAGCACCACCGTCATCCCCTGCTCGCGGCAGAGCCGCGTCACGGTGGATATGACCTCGCGGCGCCCCAGAGGGTCCAGCATGGCCGTCGGCTCGTCGAGCACGAGCACGCGCGGCTGCATCGCCAGCGCGCCGGCTATCGCCACGCGCTGCTTCTGGCCGCCGGAGAGCAGGTGCGGGGCGTGCAGGCGGTACTCGTACATGCCCACCGTCTTTAGCGCCTCGTCCACGCGCCGGCGTATCTCCTGCGGCTCCACGCCCAGGTTCTCTGGCGCGAAGGCCACGTCGTCCTCCACCACGTTGGCCACTATCTGGTTGTCCGGGTTCTGGAACACCAGGCCTATGCTGCGGCGCAAATCCAGCAGGTGCTCCTCATCCGACGTGTCCCGGCCGCAGACATATATCTTGCCCGAAGTGGGCAGCAATATGGCGTTGAGCAGCTTGGCCAGCGTGCTCTTGCCCGAGCCGTTGTGCCCCAGCACGGCGGCAAAACTGCCCTCCTCTATGCTCAGGTTCAGCCCGCGCAGTGTCTCTGCGGAGTCGCCCGGATAGGTGAAGTGCAGGTCCTCTATTTCGATTATCGGCTGTTTGGGCAAGAGCTCTCACCTCTCAAGGGTTTCCCACCGGCAGGCCGCGCCGCAGGGCAGGCAGAGGCCGGTGGCCGTCACGGGCAGGCCCAGCTCCCTGCTCTCCGACCGGCCGCCGAAGCGGCGGGTGAACACGCTCTCGGCGATATAGGTCAGCACGGAGGGCGAGAGGCCCGTTGTGTAGGAATTGATGATAACGAACAGCGGGTCGTCGCTGAGTACCCCCGCCGTGAGGCTGACGAAGTCCCAGAGGCTGTCCTCCAGCTTCCAGACCTCGCCCCCGGGCCCGCGGCCATAGCTCGGCGGGTCCATTATTATGGCGTCGTAGCGCCGGCCGCGCCTTATCTCGCGCTCGACAAATTTTGCGCAGTCGTCCACTATCCAGCGCACCGGACGGTCCGCCACCCCGCTGGCGGCGGCGTTCTCCTTCGCCCAGGCGACCATGCCCTTCGCCGCGTCCACATGGCAGACGCCCGCGCCCGCGGCCAGCGCGGCCACCGTGGCCGCGCCCGTGTAGGCGAAGAGGTTGAGGACGCTTATCTCCCTGCCCGCGCCGCGTATTTTGCGCATTATATAGTCCCAGTTGGAGGCCTGTTCCGGGAAGAGCCCCGTGTGCTTGAAGCTCATGGGCTTTATGTTGAAGCGGAGCTCCCCGTAGCCTATCTGCCAGCTCTGCGGCAGCCGGGCACGGTCCCAGGCCCCGCCGCCCGAGGAGCTGCGCGAATAGCGCCCGTCGCAGTTCCTCCAGCGCGGGTCGCTCCTGGGTGTGTCCCAAATGGCCTGCGGGTCCGGCCTCACGACGGTATAGTTCCCCCAACGCTCCAGTTTTTCCCCCCTGGAGCAGTCCAGGAGCTCAAAGTCCCGCCACTTGTCCGAAACCCACATGGGCGCTCTCCTCTCACTGACTTGGCGAATAATTATATCACGCAATATGCGCGAGGTCAAATAAAAGTACGCAATTAACCGCGCGTCAATTGCGTACTCCGGGCCCCGGGGGCGGCCGTCATTTGGCGTAATACTGCAGCGCCACGCTGTAGACGACGATGGCGTCCACCTCCCCGGCGTTCAGGGAGGAGAAGAGGGCCTGGGCGCCCCCGGTGACGCGCTTTATCTGCTCGGGACGCTCCATGAGGTCCTCGTTCGCGAGGACGGCGTCCATATATTTCTGCTCGACGTCGACCGCCAGGGTGGCCCCGGACAGGCCACGCATGGAGCGGACATCCGCCCCCGCCCGGGACACGACGACCACGGAGTTGGATATGTAGGGCGAGGAGACGACATAGCTGCCGTCCTCCGACGACAGGGCCAGGCCGCCCCAGGCCACATCGATGTTTCCGCTGGAGAGCTCGACGTAGGCGTTTTCCGCCTTTATGGAGATGAACTTGGGCGTCCAGCCCAGGCGGGTGCACACCGCCGTGGCGGCCTCCACGTCGAAGCCGGACCAGTTGCCGCCCTCGTCCATGTAGCTCATGGGGAAGGCGTCCTCGTCCACCCCGACGAGGAGCGTCCTGGCTTCCGGCATCCCCACGCTCTCCAGGGCGCCCGAGCCGGAGGGGAAGGAGGTCTCGTCCTCCGCGAACCACTTCAGGGCTATGCTGTGCATCGTCCCGTCGGCCGCCAGTTCCCTTATGGCCGCCTCGACATACTGCTGCACGTTGTCGCCGCTGCGGTAGCCTATAGAGAACTGCTGGTCCGCCAGCGTGGTGAGCACGCGGTAGCTGCCCACCGTGGTGCCGCAGGCGGCGAGGCAGAGCATCAGCAAAGCCGCGGCCACGAGCGCCGCCGCCCTTTTAAGAGCCATGCCGTCCGCCTCCCTTCAAAAAATCATGGCTGTATACATGCATACAGCCATGATAATTGAAGAGCAGCGTCGATGCAAGTGGAAATTTGTAAACAATCGGCTTTGGGGCTCACACCCCCGAGAGGAAACGCCTTGTGCGCTCCTCCCGCGGGTCGGTAATCACCTCGCGGCCGCCCTGCTCCACGATGAATCCCCCGTCCATGAATATGACCCTGTCGCTGACCTCGCAGGCAAAGCCCATCTCATGCGTGACAATTATCATCGTCGTGTGCTGCTCGGCGAGCGAGCGTATGACGCGCAGCACCTCGCCCGTGAGCTCGGGGTCGAGCGCGCTGGTCGGCTCGTCGAAGCAGAGGATGTCCGGGTGCATGGCCAGCGCGCGGGCAATCGCCACGCGCTGCTGCTGGCCGCCGGAGAGCTGGTGCGGGTAGTGGTTCGCGCGGTCGGTGAGGCCCATGGCGGCGAGGTATTCCCGGCCCTCAGCCTCGATGTCGGCGTGAATTTCCTTCTTTCTGGCCTTGTAGTCAGGCTGTTCCTTTGCCAGCAGCTCGGGCGCGAGGGTGACGTTCTGCAGCGCCGTGTACTGCGGGAAGAGGTTGAAGCTCTGGAATACCAGGCCGAAGTGCAGGCGCTTGCGGCGCACGTCGGCCTCGCGGCGGGTGTCCGGGTCTGCGGCGTCAAAGAGGACTTCGCCGTTGACCGATATGCTGCCGCCGTCCGGCGTCTCGAGGAAGTTGAGGCAGCGCAGCAGCGTGGTCTTGCCGGAGCCGGAGGAGCCGATTATGCTCAGCGCCTGGCCCTGCTCGAGGGTGAAGCTGATGTCGTTCAAGACCTTGGTCCTGTCGAAGTGCTTTTCAAGGTTCTTTACTTCAAGTACGCTCATACTTTCACCCCTTATCTGAAGAACTCCAGCTTCCGCTCGAGCGCGCTGAGCAGGAGCGTAACGACGCCGGTGAATACCAGGTAGTACACCGCCGTGAAGAACAACGGCCACATGAGGCCGCTTATTCCGCCGGCGCCGCCCTTCATGAAGCTCTCGCCCATCCAGATGACCTCCTGCAACGATATGACGCGAGCGAGCGAGGTGTCCTTGACCAGCGTTATTATCTCGTTGGACATGGGCGGGACGATGCGCTTTATCATCTGCAGCAACGTG
>CALWYN010000183.1 GCA_944385755.1 uncultured Oscillospiraceae bacterium | reverse complement strand
TTCGCTGCGGATTTTGCCTTGGACATCCACGGTAAAACCGTTTTGCGGATTTTCCGTCCAAAAGCCCGCAAACCCGCATGAATACTAAGAAAAAAGGGTTGACATCTTTTTTGTCAACCCTTCATGGCGGAGAAGGAGGGATTTGAACCCTCGCTCGGCTCATCACCGACTACTCCCTTAGCAGGGGAGCCCCTTCGGCCTCTTGGGTACTTCTCCAGACGAAAGCTGTTACATGATAGCACACACAACCGCTCTTGTCAAGGTTGACATGCGCAGTTTTTTAGTTTATAAAGGAAACATGAGATACGCCACTGTTATTTTCGACCTCGACGGCACGCTGCTCGACCCACTGGATGATCTGCGGGACGCCGTCAACCACGCCCTGCGCGATTTCGGCCTTCCCGAGATCAGTCACGCGCAGGCGCGCGAGAGGCTGGGCTACGGCTCCGGCCACCTGATAGCCGAGAGCGTCCCCGGCGGGCGCGATTACCCTCAATATCAGGAACTGTTCGACGACTACCTCTCCTTCTACGAGGCGCACAGCCGCGACAAAACCGCACCCTACCCCGGCATCATGGAGCTGCTGGTGGAACTCAGGGCTGCGGGGGCCAGGTGCGCCATAGTCTCGAACAAGCCCCACAGCGCCGCGGCCGTCCTCGCGGAGGAGTTTTTCAGCGGGCTGGTGGAGGTGGCCGTGGGCGAAAAGCCCGGCGTCCGCCGCAAGCCCGCGCCGGACACGGTCCTGGCCGCCATGGACGGGCTCGGCGCCGTCCCCGGCAGGACGGTCTACATCGGCGACTCGGAGGTGGACATAGACACGGCCGCGGCCGCGCAGATTGACTGCATCTCGGTCACCTGGGGTTTCCGTACGCGCCAACAGCTCATCGAGAGCGGCGCGAGCACCCTGGCGGACAGCGTGCCGGAGCTCCGCCGCGCCCTGCTGGGGCCCTGAATACCGCTGAAGGCCCAGCGCGATAAAAAATCCCCGGGGAATTCCCCGGGGATTTTTGCTGTCTCCTCACTGCGCCTTCGCCAGGGCCGCCGTAAAGGCGCGGCTCCTCGGCAGCAGCCTCAGCAGCGGCAGGCCCGGTATGAACATGACCAGCGCCTCCTCAACGGCTATCTGCGCTGCGCTCAGCGGATATGCCGCCCAGAACGCCCCCGTGGACCAGGCGATCACCCCTCCCACGATGGGCCCGTTCCAGAGCACTGGCATCAGGCAGACGGCGGCGCACCTGCCCCAGCCGAGCAGCGGGCCGTGCCCCTTTGCCAGGGCGGATACGCACAGGGAGGCCCCCAGGGTGGCCAGCGAGCCGAAAACTATGTCCGGCAGGCCGTAGCCCGACATGACGTTGACCAGCGCGCAGCCCGCCCAGAGGCCCCAGGAGGCCGGGGGCAGGAAGGCCGGCAGAATACATAAGGCCTCCGCCACCCGGAACTGCACCAGCCCGAAGGATATCGGGGCGAGGAGCATTGTCAGTGCGGCATAGGCCGCGCCGACCACGGCGGCGAAGGCGATCTTCTTGGTAGTGATGTGCATTTTCAGTTTACCTCCATTTTGATTCAGGCTTCTGCCTCGCGGGGTGTGGAAACCCGCGCAGTGCATTCATGTTTTTGAGTACAGGCAGCCGCAGTAGTTCTGCCTGTACAGCCCGAGCTCCTTTGAGAGCTCGATGCTGCGCCTGTAGCCGTCGCGCTTTTTGAAGTCGGAAGGGAGATACTTCACCCCATACCGCTCCCCCAGCTCGCGGCCGATGGCGTTTATCCGCTCCGCGTCCTTGTGCGGAGAGACGGTGAGAGTGGAGCAGAAGAACTCATAGCCTCCCTCGGAGGCGGCCCTTGCCGTGCGCTCCAGCCGCAGGCGGAAACAGGCCGTGCACCTCTCCCCGCCCTCTCTTTCGCCCTCCAGGCCCTTTACGGCCGCGGCGTAGCTCGCGGCGTCGTAATCGCACTCGAGCAGGCCTGCCTCCGGCCGGGCGGCGAGTACCCTGAGCTGGTTCTCCAGCCGCAGGAGATACTCCCCCTCCGGCTGTATATTGGGGTTGTAGTAGAACAGCGTGACGTCAAAATGCGCGCAGAGCAGCTCCAGCACGGAGGTGGAGCACGGCCCGCAGCAGCTGTGCAGCAGCAGCGCCGGCCTCCGTCCGTCCAGTTCCGCCAGGGCCCTGTCCATTTCAAGCGCATAATTTTTCATACCGCGGCAGTATACCACATTTCCGCTTGACTTGGAAGCCCCAAAAAGCTAAATTAGAGTAAAAGTTTTTTCCCACCGAGGAGGAGGCCCAATGGACGCCAGAACAAGCAAGGAAAACTACTATCTCGACATAGCCGACGCGGTGCTCAACCGCTCCACCTGCCTCAGGCGGAAATACGGCGCCATCATAGTCCGCAACGACGAGATCCTCTCCACGGGCTACAACGGCGCGCCGCGCGGGAGGGTAAACTGCACGAACATAGGCCGCTGCACGCGCGACGAGCTGGGCATCCCCTCCGGGCAGCGTTACGAGCTCTGCCGCAGCGTACACGCCGAGGCCAACGCCATCATCTCCGCCGCCAGGCGGGACATGCTCGGCGGCACGCTCTACCTCGTCGGGCGGGACGCCAGGACGCACGAGCTCCTCGCCGACACGATGCCCTGCTCGATGTGCAAGCGGCACATCATCAACGCGGGGATAACCCAGGTCGTCGTCCGCACCGCTCCAGGGAGCTACAATGTCATTCACGTCCGCGACTGGGTACTGCACGACGAATCCCTGCCGGATTTCAGCTGAGGCGGACTATCTCCAGCCCGTCCCCGGCCGCCCTGGCCTCGGCCCTGTCCCCCGCGGACAGGGAGCCGGTGAGCATGGCCTCCGCCGCGCGGTCCTCCAGCTGGAAGCTGATTGCGCGGCGCAGGGGTCGGGCGCCGCAGTCGGGGTCGTAGCCCGCGCCGGCCAGGAAGTCGAGCGCCCCGTCCGTCACTTTGAACTCCACACCCAGAGAGGCCATGCGCCGCTCCACCTCCGCCGCCATCGAGGCGGCGATTTTTTTCACGTCCTCCCGGGTGAGCCGCCGGAACACTATCGTGTCGTCCACGCGGTTGAGGAATTCGGGCCTGAAGGTCTCCCTCAGCTCCCTCATGACCGCGGCGCGGACCGCAGAAGCCGTGCCCCCGGCCTCGCCGCCGAAGCCCATCGAGGGTTTCCCGGAGATGATGGCCTTTGCCCCCACGTTGGAAGTCATGACCACTATGGTGTTGCGGAAGTCCGCCCTCCGCCCCGCCGAGTCCGTGAGCCCGCCGTCGTCCATTATCTGCAGCTGCTTTTTATTGACGCGGCGGCCGCCGTGCTCTACACCCTTTCCCTGCACGACGCTCCAGGGCCTGCGGCGCAC
>CALWYN010000182.1 GCA_944385755.1 uncultured Oscillospiraceae bacterium | reverse complement strand
GCCACATCGTCTGCCTGGCGCTCGCGCTCGTCTTCGGCGCGATAGGCTTCCTGGACGACTATGAGAAGCTGAAGAAAAAGCAGAACCTGGGCCTGACGGCGAAGGTCAAGTTCCTCCTGCAGCTGCTGGCGGCTCTGGTGTTCATATTGCTGATGCGGGAGATGGGGTATATCACGACCAGCCTCTATATACCCTTCTGGAACGTGACCTACCCCATACCGGAGTGGCTCTACTTCATCTTCGCCGCCTTCGTCATAGTGGGCACGGTGAATTCCGTCAACCTCACGGACGGCGTGGACGGTTTGGCGGCGGGCACCAGCATCCCGGTTTTCCTCTTCTTCGCCTCGGTGACGTTCATCTGGGGGAGCGAGTTCGTTTCCCTCGGCATATTCGCCTCAGGCGTGGCGGGAGGGCTGTTGGGCTTCCTGCTGTACAACTATAACCCGGCAAAGGTGTTCATGGGGGACACAGGCTCGCTCTTCCTCGGCGGCGCCGTGGCCGCTATGGCTTTCGCCTATGACATGCCTCTGATACTGATAGTCCTCGGGCTGCTGTACATCATCGAGACGCTCTCGGATATCATCCAGGTGCTATATTTCAAGCTGACCCACGGGAAACGCTTTTTCAAGATGGCGCCCTTCCACCACCACCTGGAGCTGGGGGGCTGGACGGGCAAGAAGTGGACGGAGCGCGAGCTCTTCGCGCTGTTTTTCGGCATCTCGCTCTTCTGCGCCATACTGTCTTTCATCGGGGTTTTCGGGCGGTACGCCTGACCTCCCCGAAAATTGCGAACTCCCATTTGAGCGTGATTTTCCGGCCGGACAGGGCGGCTTGCGCACCGCGGGGAAAAGCAACGCCGCGTGGCGGAAGGAGAGCGCCATCGGGCATGCCGACATCTTTCTGAGGGGGCTGAACCCTAAGGAGTGGTAAAATGGAATACGCCGGAACGAGGCTCGCTAGAGATGAGGAGAGAGCCCCCGCACGCCGCGCGGCGTTTGACGTGCCCTTAGCGGCGCTGACGCTGCTGCTACTGACGATAGGCGTCGTGATGGTGCTCTCCGCGAGCTACGCGAGGGCGTATTACAGCGCCGCGACCAACCACAACGCGGCCTACTATTTCATGCGGCAGCTCGGCTTCGCCGTGGCGGGCGCGGCGGCCATGCTCGTGCTCTCCCGCTTCCCCATGGCGTTCTATGCCAGACTGGCCTTCCCGGCGCTGGCCGTTTCGGTGGCGCTGCTGGCCGTTGTGCCCGCGATAGGCGTCTCCCAGGGGGACGCCAGGAGGTGGATAGACCTCGGGTTTACGACCTTCCAGCCGTCCGAGATAGCCAAGATAGCGGTCATACTCTACTTCGCGGCGCTGATATGCCGCTTCCGTGGCAGGATGCGGACCTTTAAGTACGGCATAGCGCCGTTCGGGGCAGTGCTGCTGCTCATAGTGGGCCTGCTGGTGCTGGAGCCGCATTTCTCGGCCGCCATAATCATCATCGCCATCGGGGCGGTGATGCTCTTCCTGGGCGGGGCCAGGCTTTACTGGTTCGTAGGCGGGATAGCCGTCCTCGGCGGGGGGCTGGCGGTGGTGATGACGTTTTTCCCGTACGCCTCCAACCGCATCGCCTCCTGGCTGGACCCGTTTTCAAACACCCAGGGCGTGGGCTATCAGATAATCCAGTCGCTGTATGCCATAGGTTCGGGCGGGCTGTTCGGGCTCGGCCTCGGCCACGGGAGACAGAAGTACCTCTATCTCCCGGAGGAGCACAACGACTTCATCTTCGCGGTGGTGTGCGAGGAGCTGGGCTTTGTGGGCGCCTGCGCCATACTGCTGCTCTTCGCCCTGCTGATTGTCCGCGGCTACTGGCTGGCCATGCACATGCGCGACCGCTTCAGCTTCCTCGTGACGGCGGGGATAACCACCCTGCTCGCAATGCAGGTCATACTGAACGTGGCCGTCGTGACCAATCTTCTGCCCTGTACCGGCATCTCGCTGCCCTTCTTCTCCTACGGGGGGACGGCGCTGCTGATACAGATGGCGGAGATGGGCATAATCCTCAGCGCATCGCGGGAGATACCGGCGAAAACTTGAAGGAGGAGAAACACATGAGATTCCTTTTCACCTGCGGGGGGACCGCGGGACATATAAACCCGGCGCTGGCGGTGGCGGGACGGCTCGCCGTGGCGGCACCGGGGGCCGAATTCCTGTTCATCGGGGCGGAGGGCCGGATGGAGACTGACCTGGTACCGCGCGCGGGCTATGAGATACGGACGGTGAAGATAACCAACATAAGCCGCAGCCTCAGCCTCTCGGGCATAAAGCACAACCTCGAGACGCTGCGGAACGTGGCCGCGGCGACATCCGAGGCGAAGCGGATAATACGGGAGTTTGCCCCGGACGTGGCCGTCGGCACCGGCGGCTATGTCTGCTACCCGGTGCTGAAGGCCGCGGCCCAGCTGGGGATACCGACGGCCGTGCACGAGTCAAACGCGGTGCCGGGACTGACGACAAAGATGCTCGAGGGCACCGTTGACGCGGTTATGGTGGGCTTTGAGGAGAGCCGGCAGAATTACCGCCACCCGGACAGGGTGACGGTCACCGGCACGCCGGTGCGGATGGATTTCCTGGGTATCGACAGGGCGAGCGCCAGGCGCGAACTCGGCATACCGGAGGACAGGCCACTGGTGGCCTCGGTCTGGGGCAGCCTCGGGGCCGCGCACATGAACGAGATAATGACGGACTTCATAGTCCGGGCCTGCGCCAACCCGTTTTTCAGCCTGATACACTCGGCGGGCAAGGGCGGCTACAGGCACATGAGCGAGGAGCTGGAGAGGGAGAAGCCCGAATACCGCGAGTGCGGCATGGATGTCAGGGACTATATCTATGACATGCCGCGGGTAATGGCGGCGGCGGACCTGGTGCTGTGCAGGGCCGGGGCGTCAACCCTCGCCGAGCTGACGGCCATGGGCAAGCCGGCCGTGCTCATCCCATCGCCCAATGTGACGAACAACCACCAGGAGCGCAACGCCAGGGTATTGGAGGCGGCCGGCGGCGCCCAGGTGCTACTGGAGGGCGAGTTCACGGCGGACTCCCTGCTGGGGCTGGTCTCCGGACTGCTGCACAGGCCCGAGAGGCTCGCCGCCATGAGCGAGAGCATGGCAAAGCTGGCCGTGACGGACGCCACGGACCGCATATCCTCCCTGGTGCTGGAGCTGGCCGACCGGGGCAAATAACATTTTTCCTCTCCCCCGCATAGTATGGCGTGAATTTGCTGTATGGGGGAGAGAAAATGAGCGTTTGGCATGTGACAGGCGGGAAGAGGCTCGAGGGCAGCGTCACGGTGCAGGGGGCCAAGAACGCGGCTTTGCCCATAATGGCGGCTTCGATCCTCGCTCCCTGCGAGACTGAACTTCTGAACGTCCCCCTGCTGAGAGACGTGGACACCACGGTCCGCATCCTGCGCGGCCTGGGCTGCGATGTACATAGGGACGGAGACTCCATGACAATAGACTCCTCGGGCCTCAGCCGCGCGGAGATACCGCATTCGCTGATGCGGGAGCTGCGCTCCTCGGTGATTTTCCTCGGCGCGCTGCTGGCCAGATGCGGGGAGGCGCGGCTCTCGATGCCGGGGGGATGCGAGCTGGGGCCGAGGCCGATCGACCTTCACCTGACCGCCCTCAGGGCGCTGGGAGCGAGCATAGAGGAGAGCGGGGGAGACCTGGTCTGCCGGGCGGATGGTCTGCGCGGAGCGGCCATAGCCTTCCCGATGCCCAGCGTGGGCGCCACCGAGAACGCCATGCTGGCCGCCTGCGCGGCAGAGGGCGAGACCGTCATCATGAACGCCGCCAGGGAGCCGGAGATAGAGGAACTGCAGTTCTTCCTGCGGCAATTGGGGGCCGAGGTCTCGGGGGCCGGCTCGCCGACCGTGACGGTCAGGGGATTTTCACCGCGGAGCCATGTGGGACACCGGATAATGCCGGACCGCATAGTGGCCTCCACGCTGCTGTGCGCGGCCGCCTCAACCGGGGGAGACGTGGAGCTGAGAGGCGCCGAACCGAGGCATTTTTCCACCGTTTTGCACTCGCTTTCGGAGTGCGGCTGTGATATAATAGAGCGCAGGCTCTCAGTGAGGCTCCGCTCACAGGGGAACCTGAGGGCGCCGAGGCCCGTCATAACAGGGCCGTATCCCGCCTTCCCGACGGACGCTCAGCCGCTGATGCTCGCCGCCTGCCTGCGGGCGTCAGGCACCTCGGTTTTTGTGGAAAACGTGTTTCAGAACCGCTTCAGGTTCACGGAGGAGCTCTGCCGTCTGGGGGCAAAGATACATACAGAGGGCCGCGTGGCGGTAGTGACAGGCGTGAGCGAACTGCACGGCGCCCCCACGGTGGCCACGGACCTGCGCGGCGGTGCCGCGCTGATAATAGCCGGGCTGGGGGCCGAGGGGCGCACGGATATTCTGGATTCGGGGCATGTGGCCCGGGGATACGAGCTCTTCGACAGGCGACTCAGGGAACTCGGTGCGGAGGTCGCGCTGGAGGAATAGACAAAGGAAAGGGGAAGATGCCATGGAACAGCTCAGGCGCAGGACGTTCAGGCGGCGTCCTGGGCGCGCAAAACTCTACGGCCCGGCGGCCTTTCTGGCCCTGTGCCTGGCGCTGGTGTTTGCCATGAGCATCTTCTTCCGTGTCTCCAGGATAGAGGTGCGCGGCAACGCGTACTATTCCTCGGATGAGATAATCTCGGCTTCAGGCATTGAAGAGGGCGACAACCTGTTCTTTATCAACCAGTTCTCCGTGATGAGCAGGCTCTTTTCCAGGCTGCCGTACGTGGAATCCGCCTCTGTGACGAGATATCTGCCCAACCGGGTCATAATAGACATCAGCGAGAGCCAGGCCCTGGCCTATATAGAGCTGGACGGGCAGTACTGGGCCATAGACAGGAGCTGTAAGCTGCTGGCGCAGGCCTCGGAGGGCGAGGCCGCGTCGCTGATACGTGTCAGCGGCATCACCCCGGTGAACCCCGCGGTGGGAGAGACGCTGACTACGGGGAGTTTGGACGCCGGCAAGACCGAGTACCTCTCGGAGATACTCGACCAGATACAGCAGCGTGGTCTGACCGGCAGCGTCACGCGCATAGACATGAGCGACGCGGCCAACCCCAAGTTCGACTACACCGAACGCTTCACGGTGGAGCTCGGGCCGCAGGGGGATACGGAGTATCAGTTCGGCAAGCTGCTGGGCGCGGTCGCACAGCTCACGGAGAACGACAGAGGTACGATAGACCTCTCGCTCGAGGGCGCAAGAGCCATATTCAGCCCCTGATCTGAGAAAAATTGAGGTATTTTTCGTGTTCACGCAAAAAATTGTTGACCCTGCATGGGAAAAGATATAATATGGGTAGAAGAAGAAACTATAATAAAAACAACAGCTACAAAACCCGGCGGCCTGCCCCGTCCGGCGTTTCAAAAGATAACAGGGAGGAAGCAGCTATGTCATATAAATCCG
>CALWYN010000181.1 GCA_944385755.1 uncultured Oscillospiraceae bacterium | reverse complement strand
AAGCCCGCGCTGAAAGACGGTGTGCTTTGGGAGGCTGCGGCCAGACTGCGTCCGGAGGCAGTTCGCGCACGGACGTGGGCGGTACACGAAAGCTGCCGCCCGCGCTGAGACGTGGTTATGGCTTTCGGGAGCCCGGGTCTGGGGTATATAGGGCTGCGCCTTGGCAGACGGGTACGTTCAGAAAAAATCCCGCCGGAAAAAACCGGCGGGATTTTATGCTCTGAGGTGGGTGCCGGAACTATTCCGTGCACGCGGCGGGAATGTCGCCTTAGCCCTTTCCGGCGGGGCCGGGGCTCTCCGGGTCTTGGGACCCGCGCTGTCCGCGCGGCAGCTTGCGCCAGAGGGCCCGGACGGCCCAGCCAAGGCCGCAGACGGCCAGCATCAGCGCGGAATACAGGCCAAGGACGGTGTACTCCAGCGCGTCCCGCCCCCCCGGCGATGAGATACGCGGCCGCGCAGAGCGCGAGGATAAGGGAAAAGGCCGCTGCCGGCAGGAGCCTCAGGAAGAGGGACCGCACCCGATGGCAGAGCAGGAGCTGTACGGCGAGCACGGCCAGCGCCGAGACCGTCAGGGTTGAATATGGCATTTCAGCGTGCCCTCCCCGAGAGCCGGAGCACGGGCAATTCGGACTTACGGACGGTCATTTTATGATGACCGCGTAGCCCTCGCGGCGCGGGGCGGGCTTGGGGTTCTCGCAGTCCGGATAGCCGAGGATGCAGTTGCCGACGCCGACCCAGTCGCCATGGATGCCCCATTTCTCCAGCAGGGCGCGGCCCTCTGGCAGTTCAAAGGTCTCCCTGGCGCGGCTTATCCAGCAGGAGCCGAGGCCGGTGGCGTGCGCGGCGTTGAGCAGGTTCCCGAGCACAAGCGAGGCGTCCTGCACGCCGTTGGGGTTGCCGGCCTGGGCGAACACGACCACGACGGTGGGCGCGCCGAAGAAGGGGTCAAAATCCGTCTTGCCCCAGACACGGGCGTTCAGCCGGCTCATGAGGGCTATGTCCTCCGGGTTCTGCACGGCGACCATGAGCGGGGACTGGGTGCCCTTGGCGGTGGGGGCGTACTTGCCGGCGTTGAGCACGGCCTCCAGCTCGGAGTCCTTTATCTGCTCGGGCTTATACTTCCTTATGCTTCGGCGGGTCAACAGATTTTCCATTGCTTCCATATTATTGCCTCCTTATAAATAATTACTGACAGTTTTCAAAGCTATTCATTAAATATCCGGAAGGGGAGGCGGCTCGTCGAGCACTGCCCGCCCAAAGCAGCAGACGGGGCCGGCGGATCTGGGCCGCATGATGTCCTCCGCCGCGCGGCGGCGGTTGAGTACGAAGAGATATACGTTCCCGGCATAGTCCTCGCAGTACTGCCTCAGAAGTATGCGGCCGTCTACAAAAAAGAGGCCGATGTCGCCGTCTTTCAGCCCCGCGCGGCGCCGGATTGTCACACTTGACCCGCGCGGAAACAGCGGGGCCATGGTGTTGTCTGCCATGCAGATGGAGATGTCGGCACCGGAGCCGGCCTCGACAAGGGCATAGAGGACCCCGCCGCAGCTCTTAAACATACACATCACCATATTAAGCGTAGCACCAAGCGGGCTTTCAGTCAAGCGCGGACAGATGAAATATTTCATCAAGAGTTAATTACTATGCATCACTGCTGAAACAAAAACCGTCACTTTTGTGTAATTTGTGTAGACTTACATGCAATTTAACCTCAAAAGAGATAGTTTATTCAGGCATAATGGGATAAACTCTTGGTATACTCTTAACGGAGGAAGAAGAGAAGATATGACGGCTGGAGGAGCAGTTAGGATTCGCATACTTGAGCTTTGCAAAGAGCGCGGGATAACGGTGAACAAGCTCGCAAACATGAGCGGCGTCACTCAGTCCACGGTGAACAACATCGTCAACGGGAGAAACAACAGCTCGACGGTGTCCACCATAAAGAAGCTCTGCGACGGCCTCGGGATGAGCCTTGCGGACTTCTTTGACGCGGACTGCTTTAACAATCTCGAACAGGAGCTTCGGTAAGACGTGCTCCAGGCGAATCAAGACAAGCGGCGCAGGGGACTTGCCCCTGCGCCGCTTGCCATTGGGGATATGGCCGATGCAGCCTATTCCGCGGAGAAAAAGCGCATATTTCTGGGGAAAATGAAGTTTATGCCGCCGGGGACGGCGTTAAAGACGGCGCTCGTGGCGTACTCGGCCTCGCCGTCCATGTTGATGACCTGGGGCGTGGGCGTGGAGACCTCGACATGAGATGTGCGGAGGAAGGTTATGTACTGCGGGAAATCGCGGTAGCGGCCGCTGGCATAGGCGGAGATGGCCCGGAGTATGGTGGGGCGCCTCACCCCGGAGACGATGAGCACGTCGAGCAGCCCGTCGTCCGGCCTGGAGTCGTTCGTGGGATTGAAGCCGCCGCCGTAGAAACGGCCGTTGCATATGCAGACCAGGTTCAGCTCCGGGCCGCAGGTGAGGCCGTCGGCGGTAACGGTCATGGGCTGGGAGACGCCCTTCACAAAGTTGACCACAAGGCTGGCAACATAGCCGGCGGGGCCGCCGAGCAGGGGAAGACCGCTGTATTTATGCACATCCGTGCCCACGCGGGCGTCGAGCCCGATGGAGCAGATGTTTATGCTGTAGCGGCCGTTGCAGTTTATGAGGTCTATGGGCCGCACCTCGCCGGAGGCGAGCTCGCCCAAATCGAAAAACCGCGCCTTGTCAGGGCCGAACATCTTTATGAAGTCGTTGCCCGTACCGCAGGGGAAGTGGGTGACGGCCGTATTCTTCAGGCCGGCGGCGCCGTTGACACACTCGTTGAGCGTGCCGTCGCCGCCGCAGGCGTAGACCCGCAGCTCGTCCTCCTCCGCCGCGGCGGAGCGGATTTTACCCACGGCGTCCATCGGCGCCCTGGTGACGTACACCTCAAAATCGCCTTTGAGCCCGCCCGGTACCCGGTCGGCGGACTCGTGAATCAGCTTTATCTTTTCCTCGGGTTTCTGTTTCCCGGCCACGGGGTTGACTATGAACAGGTGCTTCATTGACTATCCCACTTTCGCTGCGTCTTGAAGTTATATTTATATATTTATTTATATTTTATGGTGTCTGCCGGATATAGCTGTAGAGGTAGCAGATTATCGGGCCGTTGTAGAGCTTGCGGCGCTTGTCCGCCCTGCGCCCGAAGCAGGTCTCAAAATCCGGGTGGCCGGAGAGGAGATACAGCTTCCAGTTCTCAAGGCCGCTCCACACCTCGCCGAAGCGGGAGTAGAGCCGCCCGGCCTCCTCGCGCTCCATCAGCCGCTCGCCGTAGGGCGGGTTGGTGACAATCAGGCCGGAATCGCTCCGCCGCGAGAAGGAGAGGGCGTCCGCCACCGAAAACTCTATGTACTCCGCCACGCCGGCCCGCTCCGCGTTCTGCCGGGCGACCGAGACGGCCTCGGGGTCTATGTCCGACGCGGAGATGTGATATTCGCCGCGGTATTCGCGCTCGGAGGCGGCCGCGCGCTCATCGCGCCAGACGCGGCTGTCCAGCACGGGCCAGTCCTCGGCGGCAAAGCGCCGGCGGAGGCCGGGGGCGCGGTTCAGCGCGGCGAAGGCGGCCTCGGTGGCTATCGTGCCGCAGCCGCAGAAGGGGCCGCAGGAGCCGCCGCGGCCGCGATAGCGCGAGAGGTCGACGCCGGCCGGGGCGACGGTGTCGCGCAAAGGCGCGGCGAGACGGCCGGGGCGGTAGCCCCGCTTGTGCAGCGAGGGGCCGCTGGTGTCGAGATATATGGACGCCTCGTCCCTCATTATGGCAAAGCGCAGCTGGTGCACGGCGCCGCTCTCACGGAGCATGCCGCTCCTGCCGCGGGCGGCGGCGAGGCGCACGGCGGCGGCCTTCTTGACGATGCGCTGGCAGTCCACCACGGAGTGGAGCGCGCTGTCCACCGACCAGCCCTTGACGGGGAACGCGGCGTTTTCGGGTATCCAGTCCTCGAGCGGGAGGGCCCTCACGCCCTCGAAGAGCTCGTCGAAGCTCGCGGCCCTGAAGCGGCCGAGCTCGAGCAGTATGCGCTCGGCAAAGCGCGAGCAGATGTTCGCACGGGCCAAGCCGCGCTCGTCGGTGGTGAAGCGCACGCGGCCGTCCGAGGCCTCGACGTTTTCCATGCCCAGGCGGCGCAGCTCGGACGCCAGGGGGCCCTCAACCCCAAACAGGCAGGTGGCGCACAGAGTGAGTTCCGACGCGGCCATAATCAACCTCCCAACCCCATTGCCCCGGTCGAGGGGCACTATTTATATAGAATACAATATTTCGGGCGAATTGTAAATAGCTCTTTACATGGAGCCGGAACGCAGCCTGCCGCACGGGGGGGGACATTCCGGCGGACTGTGGGAGAAAACGTATATAAACCCAAATTTTCACCAGGGTATTGACTATTTTGAAGAGAAGGCGTATATTGAATGTATTCACGGTTTGTTCATATTTCAGAGACGCCTCCCAATAGGGCCCATTTTTCCGTTTTGCACAAAGGCGTGATTCAAAAGTTGCGGAAACCGAACCCTCAATAGCTTAAAAAGGGCCTGAAAAAGGAAAAACGTGAAGCTTTGCCGTCTTTATTCACAAGTTGGTCATAATTTGTAAAAAAACTCTTCACAAATTTAAACTGTTCGTGTATAATATGGCTGGCATTTTTTTGCGGCGGGACATCAGCCTGCTGCCACCTTATCACACTGCGCAAAATCGTCCGGGGGGCTATACGCAGTCCGGGCGGAGAACCCAATACCAGGCATCGGGGGAGGGACCCCCGACTGCCGCGGCGGCTGATCTATGGCAGCCGGGCGGCAGGCCTGTGCCGGTATTATAAACGCCTTAAACGAGAGGAACAAAACTAAAAGGAGTGTGAGTTTATGGTAACTTTCATCATCGGCCTGGTCATCCTGATTGGCGGTGCATTCCTGTACAGTAAGTTCTGTGAGCACGTCTTCGGCCCCGATGACCGCAAGACTCCCGCCTACACCAAGCAGGATGGCGTCGACTATGTCCCCATGAGGGGCTGGAAGAACAGCCTTATAAACCTGCTCAACATCGCGGGCACCGGCCCCATAATCGGACCCATCCAGGGCATCCTGTTCGGGCCCCTCGCGTTCATCACTATCCCTATCGGCAACGTCATTGGCGGCGCCATGCACGACTACTTCAGCGGCATGATCTGCCTGCGCGACGGCGGCACCCAGATGCCGGACATGATCAAGAAGTACTCCAACAAGGGTATCTTCACGGTCTACAACATCTTCCTGTGCGTCCTGCTGCTCCTTGTCGGCGCCGTGTTCGTCTACACCCCCGGCGACATAGCCGCCACTCAGGTGTTCGGCTTCTCCGGTCAGGCGACGGACTACACCACCTGGATTATCTACGGTGTCATCTTCCTCTACTACCTGATTGCCACCGTGTTCCCCATTGACGCCATCATCGGCCGTATCTACCCGATATTCGGCGCCATCCTGCTCTTCTCCGCCGTCGGCGTGTTCGTCGGCATCTTCGCGAAGGGCTATCCGCTGGTTGAGCTCTGGGATCCCTGGGTCAGCATAGTCAACGGCACCGAGGTCGATTACCAGGCCTACTTCAGCGCCAACCACTTCCTGCCCGTCTTCTTCGTGACGGTCGCCTGCGGCATACTGTCCGGATTCCACTCCACGCAGACCGCAATCATCACCCGCACGATGAAGAGCGAGCGCCAGGGCCGCACGACCTTCTACTGGATGATGACCCTCGAGGGCTTCATCGCCATGGTCTGGGCCGCCGGCGCCATGGGCGTGTACAACCTCGGCGAGCAGGCCGCCGACGCCAACCTGGCCACTCAGACTATCGGCGTCGTCTGCCGTGACATCCTCGGCCCCGTGGGCGGCATCATCGCCATCCTCGGCGTCATCGTCCTGCCCGTAACCTCCGGCGACACCGCGCTCCGCGCGCTGCGTCTGACCCTGGCCGACACCTTCCACATCGAGCAGAAGAGCAACGGCAAGCGCCTCATGCTCGCCGTCCCGATGTTCGCGTTGGTCGCGGCCATCATCGTCTGGGCCAAGTTCAACTCCTCCGGCTTCCAGACCCTGTGGCGCTACTTCGCCTGGAGCAACCAGACCCTGTCCCTCTTCGCCTTCCTCGCAATCTCCGTCTGGATGTTCGAGAACGGCAAGGCCAAGTATGTGTGGATCCCGCTTATACCCGGCTGCTTCTACACCTTCATCTGCTCCAGCTACATAGCGAACGCCACCATCGGCTTCCATCTGCCCTGGAGCGTCGCCTATCCTGTGGGCATTATCCTCGCCATTGCCTACGTCGTGGTTATCTGCGTCTACGGCAACAAGCGTTCCAAGAGGGTCCTGCGCGCCAGCTGACGCGGGGGATTTAAAAGGCAATACCCAGCTTCACCGCGGACCATAGACCGCGGTGAAGCACTTTTCAGCGATTAAAATGCCCTGTCGCCCGGGCGGGGGAAAGCTCTACAAAGCAGCTTGCCTCAACAGCCTCCGCGCGGGAGATTATATGGGGACACCCCGCCGTCTACGGCGGGGTGTCAGCTTTTCGCAGAAGGCAGAGCCTTCTGCGAAAAAACAGACTGCGCTTCGCTTCGCGCCTCGGTTGTCCGCCGGAGGCGGACAATTCGACACTCCGCTCCGCGAGAAGTGTTTTTCCCGAGGTACACGCCCCCGGGAAAAACGTATTGAAATTTATTTGCGTCCGTGGCCAAACTCTGCGAAGCCTTTTCAACGGCGCGGCGGGGATGGAGGAGGTACCGCCGCAAGCGCGGGGCCGCCCGACGGGGCGGGGCGCGCGTCAGCCGATAACGCCGAGGTGCTCGAGGAGAATCTTCAGGCCCATGAGTATGAGGATTATGCCGCCCAGCAGCTCGGCGGCGGAGCGGAATCTGGCGCCGAATACCCGGCCGAGGTTCAGCCCGGCTATCGAGAGGACGAATGTTATGGCGCCTATGAGACATACGGCGGGGACTATGTCCACGCTGAGGAAGGCGAAGGTTATGCCCACGGCCAGGGCGTCTATGCTCGTGGCCACGGCGAGGGGCAGCATGGCCTTCACTCCGAAGGAGGGATTCATCTCCTCCGCGCCGCCGCGGGATTCACGTATCATGTTGACGCCGATGAGTGCGAGCAGGATGAAGGCGACCCAGTGGTCAAAGCTGGTGATGAAGGACTCGAAGCTGGAGCCAAGAAAATAGCCCAGGAGGGGCATGAGCGCCTGGAAACCGCCGAAGTACAGCCCGGTTATCAGCATCTGCTTTACGCTGAGCTTTTCTACGGAGAGGCCCTTACATACGGACACCGCGCAGGCGTCCATGGAGAGGCCGAGCGCGATGGTGCTGAGCTCCAATATACCCATCTATATATCCCCCAGTACAGTTTAATCGCTATTCTACCACAGGGCGTGACGCCGGGCAACAGGCAAATGCGGCGGACAGTAAAAATATGCCGCCGCGCGAAAAATACTGTTGACTTTTTGAAATATTCTGCTATAATAACTCATGCGCTTGAGCCGTTGGCAGAGCTAATTTAATATGCGAGAGTGCTGGAACTGGCAGACAGGCAGGCTTGAGGTGCCTGTGTCTCATTTACAGGCGTGTGGGTTCAAGTCCCATCTCTCGCACCAGGCGAATGGTTTTACTGCGGAGCGGTAAGACCATTCGTCTTTTCCCGCTTGGGAGAACGGGAGTAAAAAGGAATAAGCAACGATTAACGGACAAGCCAGAAGGAGGAATTGCAAATGTCATGCTGTGAACCTGTCCCCGGCACAGGCGGGGAACACTATGTCCCGTACGCAGAGCGCACCGGGGCGGAATCCGTCGTCTATTTCACTCGCGACCTCTCGGCCGCGGGACTCAGGAAGGCCTTTGAAAAGGTGAGCGCCAACATCACCGGCAAGGTGGCGATAAAGCTGCACTCCGGCGAGCAGCACGGGCCCAACATCGTGCCGCGGCCCTGGGTACAGGAGCTCATTGAGAAGGACCTGCCCGGCGCGGCGATAGTGGAGACTAACACCTATTACGAGGGCGACCGCGACACCACCGAGAAGCACCGCAAGACCCTGGAGGTCAACGGCTGGACCTTCTGCCCCGTGGACATCATGGACGAGGAGGGCACTGTAATGCTCCCCGTGAAGGGCGGCAAGTGGTTCACCGAGATGAGCGTGGGCAGCCATGAGCTGAACTACGACAGCATGTTCGTGCTCACCCACTTCAAGGGGCACCTGATGGGCGGCTTCGGCGGCAGCAACAAGAACATCGGCATCGGCTGCGCGGACGCCCACATCGGCAAGAAGATGATCCACAACGCCCGCGACACGGACAACATATGGGACATCAGCCAGGAGGAGCTCATGGAGCGCATGACCGAGAGCACGAAGGCCACGGTGGACCACTTCGGCGGGCACATCAGCTTCGTGAACGTGCTGCGCAACATGTCCGTGAGCTGCGACTGCGAGGGCGTGGCCGCGCAGCCGGTGGTGACGCCGAACATCGGCATAGTCGCCTCCCTGGACATCCTGGCGGCCGACCAGGCGAGTGTGGACCTGGTCTACGCCATGAAGGAGGAGGACCACCACGACCTGGTGGAGCGCATCGAGACGCGCCACGGCCTGAGGCAGCTCAGCTACATGAAGTAGCTGGGCATGGGCAACGACAGGTACAGGCTTATAGACCTCGACAACGGCGAGGTGGAGATAAGCCCGGCAGAGGCCGTGAAGGGCGTCGTGCCTTTCAAGGCCGAGTGACATAGGAAAAAATCCCGCCCCGGGGCGGGATTTTTTCGTTGGGCGGGGCCTTGGCCCCGCCCTCTCCATGTCCGGGACGGGCGCTGCCCGCGGGCCGGAGTAATCTGCCCAAAACGCACAGAAATGGGAGAAAGTGTCGGAACGGGGAGGCGCTGCATATCATGCTCCTGGGGGAACACCCCGGAAAAGGAGGTAACGCTCATGGGTGTTACAAATTCAAACAAGGTTATCAGCGCCGAGCGCATTGACTGCGACGGTTCGCTGCGCGTGACACTGGCGCTGACGGCGGCGCCGGATATAGTCACAAATCCGACCGATATTGTTCTGGTGCTCGACCGCTCGGGCAGCATGGAGGGGACTCCGATGTCCAGCATGAAGGCCGGCGCCAAGCAGTTCATCGACATCATAGCTGAGTCCACAGAGGGGGCTCCGGGGCAGATAGGCTCCGGCAGCAGGATAGGCATAGTCAGTTTTGCCGGGACGGCCTCAACAGACACTCAGCTTATAACTTCCGTGGATTCGCTGAAGGCCGCCGTGGACAGCCTGACGGCGGCCGGGAACACCAACCATGCGGACGCCTTTACGAAAGCCGTGGATCTGCTCACTCCGCCCTCCGGAAACGCCAGGGTGATAGTGATGTTCACCGACGGCAAGACGACGGCGGGGCTGCCGCCTGCCCCTGTGGCCGCCTCGGCGAAGGCCCAGGGCATAATAATCTACTGCATCGGCCTGCTGGGTTCGGACGGCGTGGACGTCGACGCCCTGAACGAGTGGGCGAGTGATCCGGACGCCACGCACGTCGCGGTGACGCCCGACCCGCTGGAGCTCGAGGAGCTCTTTGCCGAGCTTGCGGCGAACATCTCCAAGCCCGGCGCCACGGACATCGTCATAGACGAGAAGATAAACCCGGACTTCGTGATAACGAGTGTGGACACTCCCACGCGCGGGACCGCGGAACAGCTGACCGATCAGAGCCTGCGTTGGCGCATTCAGGAGCTGGGGAAATACTCGAGCGAGAGCGCGGTGCTGGAGTTCTATATCCGGCACGACTCCGACACACCCGGGACCAAACAGGTGAATGAGTCGCTGGAATACTCCGACGCTGAGGGTAATATTGTAATCTTCCCGTCGCCCACGGTTGAGGTGGAGTGCGACGTGGTCGTCCACCCCGAGCCCTGCCCGGAGCCGGTGGAGCTGAGCGTATATGGCTGCCAGGACTCCGTGCTGGTGGATATGGGAGAGGTGTATCAGCAGTCGCAGGGACGCATCATTGAGCTGAACGTGAGGATAAAGAATGTCTGCCCCGGCAAGAGGACGGCCCTTGCCGCAATACTGACCGAGGTCGACGATCAGGGGATGGAGTACCAGCGCGGCATGAAGGCGATGACCATTCCCGCGCACGACTACAGCGGCTGCAGGGATGTGCTGGTCAGGTGCATCAAGTTTGTGGTGCCGGATGACACCGACGAGGGCTGCATGTGCCGCCAGCGCAATTTCCGGGCCAGGTTTATAGCCCACAGCATGGACACGGACTACCGCTGCTGCGAGTCCGAGCTCAGTCTCTGAGCACACCCACCCCTTGGGGTGGGTACATATTTCCCGCGCGCAGCGGCGGGCGGACAGGCCTGAAAATTCATGCGCCCTGGGCACCACGATGAGAGGCAAACTCAGCGGTGCATGAAGTTTTTGGGCAGCATTTCCGGTTGCCCCAAAGGGGCGAGGAAATGGCGCATATCAGAGTTTTGCCATGCTTTTGCACAGCAAAAAAGAAGCTCCCCGGAGGGAGCTTCTCAAATAGGGCGTCCGAATCAGGACTGTTCGGCCACATAGGTGCTGACGCGGTTCTGTATGACATCGGCCACCTGCTCGGCGGTGCGCTGCCCGGAGAAGAGGCCGGCAGCCTCCTCGTTTACGATGGTCATTATGTTTGTGTCATAGCTTACGGTGCCGGAGATGCTGTCGATGACCGCCTGGATCATGTCGGCCTCCTCCTGCGTCGTGGC
>CALWYN010000180.1 GCA_944385755.1 uncultured Oscillospiraceae bacterium | reverse complement strand
CCTCCTGAGCCGCGGCCGGCGCGCCGTGGACGCCCTGGTGCTGACGCATCTGCACTCCGACCACGCCAACGGCGCGGAGAGGCTCCTCACCCGCCTCGACGTGGGGGAGCTCTACATCCCGCAGGCGGCCGAGGACTCGGACGGGCTGCTGGACGGCCTGCTGGCCGCGGCGGAGCGGCACGGGACATGTGTCCGCTTTGTCGCCGGGGAGGACGTGGAGGCCTCGGCCGGGGACATTGACCTCCGGCTCTTTGCGCCTGCGGAGGTGGGCGACGAGAACGAGCGGGGCGTCATAGTGCTCGCCTCCCTCGGCGGAGTGGATGCGCTCTTCATGGGCGATGTGGACATGGCCGTGGAGAGGGATTTTGTCGGGCGGGCGTCCCCGGATGTGGACATACTCGCCGTGGGGCACCACGGCTCGCGCTACTCCACGAGCTTTGAGCTGCTCGAGGCCGTGTCGCCGGAGACGGCGGTGATTTCAGTGGGCTACAACAACTACGGACACCCGACCGATGAGGCCCTTGCCAGGCTGAACCTGGCCGGCGCCGAGGTCTACAGGACGGACCTGGACGGGGACATTACTGTGAGGATAGAGGCAAATGGCTAAAAAGACGTCAAAAAGGGAAAGGGCGGAAAAGCTGGACTACGCCGCGCTCAGGCGGGAGCTCAGGGCGAACGGCCCCGGCAGGCTGTACCTGCTCTATGGCAGGGAGGACTACCTGAGGGAGGATTTCCTCCGGGAGATACGCGCGCTCTGCCTGCCGGAGGGGGACGACGGGTTCGCCTATCACCGCTTCGACTCGGCGCAGCCGGACCTGCGCGCGCTGGCGGAGGCCGTGAATTCGCTGCCCTTTACGACGGAGCGCACGCTCGTGGAGGTGCGCGGGTTTGACCTCAACCGCTGCCGGGAGGCCGAGGCGGAGGAGCTGGGGAAGATAGTTTCGGATATCCCGGAGTACTGCACCCTGGTATTTGTGCTGGACGCCGGCTATGAGCCGGACATGCGCCTGAAGGCGGCCAAGGCCCTTGTGAAGGCCGGGAAAGCCGTGGAGTTCACGGCGCAGTCCCAGGGGCAGCTGGTGAACTGGATACGCAAGCGGTTCGCGGCGCTGGACAAGGACATCGGCCCGGAGGCCTGCGCGGCGCTGATAATGACCAGCGGCGAGCTCATGAGCGGCCTGATACCCGAGATAGCCAAGGTGGCCGCCGGCACGGAGGCCGGAGAGATCACGGCAGCGGACGTGGAGAGGCTCGCCAGCCCGATACCGGAGGCCCAGGTGTTCAAGCTGGCGGACTGCCTGGCAGACGGCGACTACGACGGCGCCGCGTCCCTGCTCGGAGAGCTGCTGGTGGCGGGCGAGGAGCCGATAATGGCCGTGGCCGTCATCGGCATGCAGATGCGCAGGCTCTATACGGCCAGGGCGGCCATTGAGGACGGCCTGGGCCGGGGCTTTGTGGAGAAAAACTGCGGCATAAAATACAGCTTCGCGCTGGACAGGCTCATGAACACCGCCAGGCGGCTGAGCATAGGATACCTGGCCGGGGCCGTGGAGCTCTGCGCCGAGACCGACTACGCCATGAAGAGCAGCTCCACGGACGACGGCGAGCTGCTGCGCGAGCTGCTTATAAGGCTGGCCGTCAGATGAGCGGGCTGATACCTGTGCGGGAGGTCATAGTGGTGGAGGGGCGCTATGACAAAAACACGCTCTCCCAGATATTCGACGCCGTGATAATTGAGACCGGAGGATTCGGCATAAACAACGACGCGGAGAAGCTCGCGCTCCTCCGCCGTCTGGCCGCCGCCCGCGGCCTGGTGATACTCACCGACAGCGACGCCGCCGGCTTTATGATAAGGGGCCGCCTCAAGGGCGCGATAGATCCCGCGCTGGTCAAACACGCCTACATCCCCGACATCCCGGGCCGCGAGCGGCGGAAATCCGCCCCCTCAAAGGAGGGAAAGCTCGGCGTGGAGGGCATGAAGCGCGAGATACTCATAGAGGCCCTCCGCCGGGCCGGGGCCACGATGGGCCCGGAGTCCCCCCAAAGGGCGTCAGGGGGCCTGACAAAGGCTGACCTCGCGGCCCTGGGCCTCGCCGGGGGCGAGGGGAGCGCGGCCAGGCGCCGGGAGCTGCTGCGGCGGCTCTCGCTGCCGGAGAGGCTGAGCGCCAACGCCATGCTGGAGGTTTTGAACGCGCTCTACACCCGTGCGGAGCTGGAGGAGGCGGCCGCCGGGCTGGGGCCCGTTTGAAAATGCCGGTTTTTCAGACAGTTCCTAGACGCTGCGGTCCTCGATGACGGCCGCCAGCAGCACGGACAGCAGGAGTATCCACTGGGGGGCCGTGGCCAGCTCGGAGGCGAGCCTGTATGTAGCGTAGGTCTCGGCCGTGAACGGCCCGGCGTCGACGAGCAGCATGAACGCGCTAAAGAGTAAGACGCAGCAGAGGGCGAGGGAGCGCCAGGTGACCTCCCAGGCCGCGTCGCACATGCAGAGCATGCGCCGGAGTGTGCGCATAAACATCACCTCGGCTCTATTCTATCCCCCGCCGGGGGTCCGGGGCAAGGCGTAAATATTGGGCGCGGTCCGCGCCGGAGGTCCGCCCGGCTGAAAAACGGCGCTCGCCCCCTGAGTTCATCTCAGGGGGCGTTTGCTATGCCTGGAAACATCTCACACGCTCACCGCGCCGCGGGCTCGTTCTCGTCCAGCCAGGCGGACACGTGAGAGGCAAAGGCCCTGGCCGCGGGGCTGCCGCCGGAGGGGTCGGGTATGGCCAGGCTGATCACGCGCTTGACCGGCGGGTCGAGCGGCAGCACGGCTATCTGCCGGGACTGCCCGCGCAGCAGCAGATCGGGCATTATGGACATACCCAGCCCGCACTCCACCATGGCGATGATGGCGTAGTCGTCCTTGGTGTAGTACTTCACATGGGGAGTGATCCCGGCGGACTCCAGCGCGCGCCTCGCGTCGTGGTCGCTCTCCTTGAGCAGGCTTATGAAGGGCTCGTCCGCCGCCCGGGAGAGGGGGTAGACGGCGGCGCCGGCCAGGGGGTGGTCCGGGGGCAGGACGGCGAGCAGCCGGTCCTCCCGCAGCGGTATGCAGCGGCAGTCCAGCTCCTCCGGGTAGGAGGTGAAGGACAGGTCGGCCTCGCCCGAGGCGGCCCAGCCGGCGATGTCGTGGTAGTCCCCGCTGAGGAGCTCTATATTTATCCCCGGATACTGCGCGGAGAAGGTCTTGAGCATTCCGGGGAGCCAGTGCACGGCCACACTGGTGAACGCGCCTATGCGCAGCGTGCCGCAGCTCAGGCCGTTTATCGAGGCGGCGAGCTGGCGGAGCTGCTCCGCGCCGTTCACTATGGCGCGCACCGCGGGCAAAAGCAGCTCGCCCTCCGGCGTGAGCGAGACGCGGGAGCGCCCGCGGCTCAGTACCCGCACTCCGAGCTCGGACTCTATCGAGCTGATTATATGGCTGACCCCGGACTGCGTCAGGCCCATGACCTCGGCCGCCCGTGTCAGGCTGCCCAGCTCCACGGATTTTAACAGCACCTCGTATTTCCTCACAGACACTTACATTCCCTCCGTTGCATGAAATTTGTGAATGCATATCCGGACATACTGGACTCGTATTAATGATTATAACAAATTTCCGTGGAAATGGGAGAATAAAATGCAGGCAGGGGCTTGATTTATGCGGTGGAGGCGAGTAAAATAAACGCACAGCATTACATATACTAATGTATTGCATTTATTTTATTCATGTAGGAGGGCAACAATGGGGGACACAATGCAAATCCTGCTGGCCATGATTATCTATATGGCCGCGGTAATTGTGATAGGTGTGGTGTTCGCGAAGAGGGCGAACAGGAGTTCTGAGGAGTATTTCCTCGGGGGAAGAAGTCTGGGGCCCTGGGTGACGGCCATGAGCGCCGAGGCCTCGGACATGTCGGGCTGGCTGCTGATGGGCCTGCCCGGAGTGGCCTACTGGTGCGGCCTGGCCGACGCGGCCTGGACGGCTATCGGCCTGGCGGTGGGTACATACGTGAACTGGCTGATAACCTCCAAGCGCCTGAGGCGCTACAGCGAGAAGGCAAGGGCGATCACGCTCCCGGAGTATTTTTCAAACAGGTTCCATGAGAACAAAAAGGTCATAATGACCATAGCCGCCGTTTTCATCCTGATATTCTTCACGGTCTATGCCTCCAGCTGCCTCGTGACCTGCGGCAAGCTGTTTTCCACACTGTTCGGGTTTGACTATGTGCCGATGATGATAGTCGGCGCGGTATTCGTGCTGCTCTATACCCTGATAGGCGGCTTCCTGGCGGAGAGCGCCTCGGACTTCATGCAGGCGATAGTCATGGTGGTGGCCCTGACCATAATCGTTGTCGTCGGCACGGTGGCCGCCGGCGGCTTTGACGCCGTCATCTCCAACGCGCAGTCCATCCCCGGCTTCCTGGAGTTCTTCGGCATCGCCACGCCCGTGACGGTGGACGGGGTGCAGCAGGTTGTCAACGGCGTGCCGCAGTTCGGGGAGGCCGGCGAGTACAGCCTGCTCTCCGTGGCCTCGATGCTGGCCTGGGGCCTGGGATACTTCGGCATGCCGCAGGTGCTGCTGCGCTTCATGGCCATACGCAACGAACATGAGCTCACCCGGTCCCGCCGCATCGCCACGGTCTGGGTGGTCATCTCGCTCACGGTCGCGGTGTTCATAGGCCTCGTGGGCAGGACGCTGTACCCCACGGAGCTGACCACCTCGTCGGAGGCGGAGAACGTGTTCATACTGCTCTCCACCAACCTCCTGCCGCCGCTGCTGGCAGGCTTCGTCATGGCCGGCATACTGGCGGCGACGATAAGCTCGTCGGACTCCTATCTGCTAATAGCGGCCTCGGCCCTTGCCAAGAACATCTATCAGGGGCTGCTGCGCCGCGACGCGAGCGACAGGCAGGTCATGGTGGTCTCCCGCCTGACGTTGCTGGCGGTGGCCGCCATAGCCATCGTTATCGCGCTCGACGAGAACAGCGTGATATTCTCAATAGTGAGCTTTGCCTGGGCGGGATTTGGGGCCACCTTCGGACCCCTCATGCTCTTCAGCCTGTTCTGGAAGCGCACCAACCGCGCCGGGGCCATAGCAGGCATGATAGGCGGCGGCGTGATGGTGTTCGTGTGGAACCTCGGCATAAGCCGCCTGGGCGGCGTCTGGGGCATATATGAGCTGCTGCCGGCCTTCATATTCTCGAGCATCTGCATAGTGGTGGTGTCGCTGCTCACCTCTCCCCCCTCGGCGGAGATTGAGCGCGAATTCGAAGAGGTAAAGGCGGGAAAATAGGCGCTGTGCGGACGGCACGGGCGGCGGAAGGTTCCGCCGCCCGTTTTCTATGCCTTGTAAAGATAATGTAAAATGTAAAATCTACTGTTATCTTAATGTAAAATCTGATTAAAGTGCCTATTGACTGGCAGAGGGAGGAATGATATTGTATTTATGCTGGGATAAGTGGTGGAGTCTGTCATAGGGGCTAATGTCCCCTATTTATTCACAGCTTGGGGGCGCATAACGCGTTTTACCTGACAGGGCTTCTATCCGAGAGGTCCTGTCTTTTATTATGCCCTGCATGGAAAAGACCCGGATGCGCCATTTCCCCAGTGAGCGCGGCAGCCGGAAATGCCGCGCAAAAACTCCATGCGCGGCGTGCGGACATGTCCGCATTGCACCGGATTCCGCATGGGGCCTTACGCACAGAGCGTACAAAATTAAAGAGAAGAGGCATTGAATGGACGTATCTCTATCGTATTTCCTGAGTGAAATGACCTCCAGCCCGATTATGCTCATAACAGTCGTGCTGACGCTGGGGGTCATATTTGTAAACGGCTGGACCGACGCGCCCAACGCCATAGCCACGTGCATAGGCACGCGGTGTATGAATGTGCGCTCGGCCATCCTGATGAGCGCGGTGTTCAACTTCCTGGGCGTGTTTATAATGACGCACATCAACAGCTCAGTGGTGTCCACGATAAGCAACATGGTGGACTTCGGGGGAAACACTCAGGATGCGCTTATAGCCCTGTGCGCGGCGCTGTTTTCCATCGTCGTCTACAGCGTCACGGCCTCATATTTCGGAATACCCACCAGCGAGAGCCACAGCCTCATCGCAGGCCTGTCCGGAGCCGCCATAGCTATACAAAACGGAATAGACGGCATAAATATGGATGAGTGGGTAAAGGTGCTGTACGGCCTCGTGATGAGCCTGCTGTTGGGTTTCGCCATAGGCTGGGCGGTATGTAAGTTGCTGACGGTTATCTGTGCCAGAATGGACCGCAGGAGGACCAACAGCGTCTTCAAGGCCGGGCAGATTGTCGGCGCCGCGGCCATGAGCTTCATGCACGGTGCCCAGGACGGACAGAAGTTTATCGGCGTGCTCTTCCTCGGCCTCGCTTTCTGCAACGGGGAGAGCAGCGTGCACGGAGTGGAGATCCCGGTGTGGCTCATGCTGCTGTGCAGCGTGGTCATGGGCCTGGGCACCAGCGTCGGCGGCGAGAAGATAATAAAAGCCGTGGGAATGGACATGGTCAAGCTGGAGAAGTACCAGGGCTTTGCGGCGGACCTCTCGGCGGCCTTCTGCCTGCTTATATCGAGCCTGTTCGGCGTCCCTGTTTCCACGACGCACACGAAGACCAGCGCCATAATGGGAGTTGGCGCCGTCAAGCGGCTCTCCGCCATAAACTTCGGGGTCGTGAAGGACATGATGCTCACCTGGGTGTTCACCTTCCCGGGCTGCGGGCTGATAAGCTTTGCGATGGCGAAGCTGTTCATGGCGATATTTTGAGATTTAGAGACAGTATCAGGGGGATAAGGACATGTCCAAAAAGCAAGACGCGTATTATTTTGAAAATTTCTCCGCCTGCGCCGACTTTGCCTGCCGGGCGGCCCACCTGCTGCACAGCTGGCTGCAGGACTTTGACCCGGAGCATATACACGAAAAGCTCGACGAGATGCACGCGGTGGAACACGCGGCGGACGAGAAAAAGCACGAGATGCTCAACGTCCTGGCCAGGGCCTTCATCACGCCGATTGAGCGCGAGGACATAATACTGCTGAGCCAGAACATAGACGATATGACAGACAAGATTGAGGACGTGCTGCTGATGATATACTGCAACAACGTGCGCAGTATAAGGCCGGACGCCCTCAAGCTGGTGGACGTGGTCATAAAGTGCTGCGAGGAGATAAAGGAGATGCTCGGGGCCTTCTCCTCGCTCAAAAACGCCAAAAAGCTGCACGAGCACATAGTGAACATCAACACGCTGGAGGAGGAGGCAGACGCGCTGTATATCCACAGCCTGCATGAGCTGCACACCACCTGCACGGATCTGCTGACGATAATAAGCTGGCGGGAGGTATACAGCTCGCTTGAGTACTGTGTGGATGCCTGCGAACATGTGGCGGACACGGTGGAGAGCGTCATAATGAAAAACAGCTGAGAGCGCGCAGAGCGTGGAAAACCCCACGGGCCCCGGGGCCCGTGGGGTTTTTTATATTTCGGGACCGATATCCAGAATGCGTGGGGCTATGGCTCCGGAATCCGAGATGTCTATCACGGCGAAGGTGGCGCGCCTTCCGGCGCCCGCCGCGCCGGGATTGACTACCGTCATGCCTCCCCAGCAGTCTATCCGCGCGACGTGGGTGTGCCCGTAGAGCACGAGCCCGGCCTGGGAGAAATGGGCCGAGTTGAGCAGGGAGTCCAGCGAGAGCTTGACGCCGTAGCGGTGGCCGTGCGTGGCGAACACCCTGACCGGACCGGCGAAGAATATCTCCAG
>CALWYN010000179.1 GCA_944385755.1 uncultured Oscillospiraceae bacterium | reverse complement strand
GGCGGCGAAAGAAAGTGAGATCGTTTTTCCGGCGGCGTGTACGTCGGAAAAACACTTTGCGCGGAGCGAGCGTCGAATTGTCCGCCTGTGGCGGACGACCGAGGCGCAGAGCGCAGCGAGCCCCCTTTTGCCGAAAAAGGCTGACGCCTTTTTCGGCAAAAGGGGGACATCTTTTTACCGTCTGGGAGCTACTTCACGACCACGTTGCCCTCCCCCAGCATGCGCTCCAGCTCCTCCACCAGCGAGGGGTGTATCTGGCACTCGGCGCCCATGCGCCTGCCGGTGTCGGCCATGACTATTATCATCCGCTCCCGCCCCGGGAACATCTCGCACAGCAGCTCTATCCTGCGCATGACCTTCGCGTCAAAGCTGCGCAGCCTGAGCCAGAGTTTCTGCTCTTTGGGAGGCGGAGAATCCGTCCCTCCCGGGCCCAGGTCCGAGAGCGGCCTTATGCTGTCCACCATGAGCTGCGGCTCCTTCTCGTCGCGCACGGAGATGCGCCCTTTTACCAGCAGCGCGGCGTTCGCGGCCACATAGCCGCCTCCGGCGTCCAGCGCGCGCTGGAAAGCCAGCAGTTCCATGGTCCCCGTGTCGTCTTCCAGCTTGATATAGGCCATGAGCGAGCCGTTTTTCGTCGTGCGCGTGCGGCTGGACTCCACCACGCCCGCCAGAGTGACCAGCTGCCCGTCCATATAGCTCTGCGGCCCCTCGTCCGAGGCGAAGTCGTCCAGTATCGGCCCTATGGGCACCGCGCCGGCCCGGCGGGCCGCGTCGCGGTACTCGTCCATGGGATGCCCCGAGAGGTAGAGGCCCGTCATCTCCTTCTCCATAGCCATGAGCTCGCGCCGGTCGAACTCCTCCACATCCGGCACGGCCACCCTCGTGTCCGCGGCCGCCTCGCCGCCGTCCAGCCCAAAGAGGTCGTATTGCCCCTCTATGTTGTTGCGCCCCTCAGAGGCGATGCCCTCCAGTATCAGGTCCAGCATCTGCAGCATGGCTCGCCGCTTCAGCCCCAGGCTGTCGAAGGCCCCGGCCCTTATCAGGCTCTCCACTGCCCTGCGGTTGAGCTCCTTGCCCGTCATGCGGCGGCAGAACTCCTCCAGGCCCCGGAAGGGCCCCCCGGCCTCGCGCTCGGCCATGAGCAGGCGGATGAATTTCGAGCCGATGTTCTTTATCGCCGTCAGCCCGAAGCGTATGTTGCGCCCCGCAACGGTGAAGTCGGCGTCGGACTCGTTCACGTCCGGCGGCAGCACCTTTATGCCCAGCTCCCGGCACTCGCCGATGTACTCAGCCACTTTCGTGGAGGAGTCGAGCACGCTGGTGAGCAGGGCGGCCATGTACTCCCTGGGGTAGTGGCATTTCATGTACGCCGTCCGGTATGCCACGACGGCGTAGGCCACGGCGTGCGCCTTGTTGAAAGCGTAGCTGGCGAAGTCGAGTATCTCGTCGTAGATGCTGTTCGCCGCCGCCTCGGGTATGCCGTTCGCCACGCAGCCGGGGATGCCCCTCGCGGGGTCCCCGTGTATGAACGCCCTGCGCTCCGCGTCGATTATCGCGTGCTTCTTCTTGCTCATGGCGCGGCGGATATTGTCCGCCTGGCCCAGGGAAAAGCCCGCCAGCCGCCTGAATATCTCTATGACCTGCTCCTGGTAGACTATGCAGCCGTAGGTGACGGCGAGTATCGGCTCCAGCGAGGGGTGCTTGTACTTTATCTTCTCGGGGTGGCCGCTGTTTTCGAGAAAGCGGGGGATGGAGTCCATCGGCCCCGGGCGGTAGAGAGCTATGATGGCAGTGATGTCCTCTATGCTGCGCGGCCCCAGCCTCGTGCAGACCCCGGTCATGCCCGCGCTCTCGAGCTGGAACACGCCCTCCGTCCTGCCGGCCCTGAGCATGGCGAAGGTCTCGTCGTCATCCTCCGGCAGCGCGTTCACGTCAAAGCCGGGCTCGCGCCTGCGCACGAGCACCGCCGCGTCCTCGAGCACCGTCAGGTTGCGCAGGCCCAGGAAGTCCATCTTCAGCAGCCCCAGCTCCTCGAGCGTGGTCATGGGGTACTGCGTCACAACGCTCTCGTCGTTCTTCGCCAGCGGGACATACTCGTAGACCGGCCGCTCCGTTATGACGACCCCCGCGGCGTGCGTGCTGGCGTGGCGCGGCATGCCCTCCAGGGAGCGCGCCGTGTCTATCAGCCGTCTGAGCCGCTCGTCCCCGTCGTACATCTCCCTGAGCTGCTTGGAGAGCTTCATCGCCTCGTCCAGCGTCATGCCCAGGGCAAAGGGGACCTGCTTGGCCACGGCGTCGCACTCGGCGTAGCTGATGTTCAGCGCCCTGCCCGTGTCCCTTATGGCCGCCCTGGCGGCCATGGTGCCGAAGGTGACTATCTGCGCCACGTGGTCGTGGCCGTACTTGCGGTTGACGTAGTCTATGACCTCTCCGCGCCGCCTGACGCAAAAGTCGATGTCTATGTCCGGCATAGAGACCCTCTCGGGGTTTAAAAACCGCTCGAAATAGAGGTTGTACTTTATGGGGTCCACGTCCGTTATATTCAGGCAGTAGCTCACCACGCTGCCCGCTGCGCTGCCCCTCCCGGGCCCCACGGGTATGCCGCTGCGCTTGGCGTAGCCTATAAAATCGGAGACTATCAGGAAATAGTCCACGAAGCCCATCTGCTTTATCATTTTGAGCTCGTATTGGAGCCTCTCGCGCACCGCGCCGCCGTCATTCGGATACCGGCGCTCAAAGCCCTGCTCACAGAGCTTCTCCAGATACGCGTAGCCGTCGGTCTCCCCCTCGGGCAGCTTGAAGCGCGGCAGGTGGTAGTGCCCGAACACGAAGTTGTAGTTGCACTTTTCGGCAATGAGCTCTGTGTTGTCCGCCGCCTCGGGGTACTGCGGGAAGAGGCGGCGCATCTCCTCCTCGCTCTTGAGATAGAACTCCTGCGTCTCAAAGCGCATGCGCTCCGCCTCGTCCACCGTCTTGCCCGTCTGTATGCACATGAGCACATCCTGCGAATAGGCGTCCGCCTTCTCCACATAGTGGGCGTCGTTCGTCACCGCCAGCGGTATGCCGGTCTCGCGGTGTATGCGTATGATCCCGTCGGCCGCCTCGTCCTCCTCGGCTATGCCGTGGCGCTGTATCTCCAGGTAGAAGTCGTCCCCGAAGTGCTCGCGCAGCTCCAGCGCCCTGGCCTTCGCCTGTTCGTACTGCCCGGACACTATCTTCTGCGGTATGTCCCCGGCCAGGCAGCCGGAGAGGCAGGCCAGCCCCTCGCTGTGTTCATAGAGCAGCGGCCAGTCTATGCGCGGCTTGATATAAAAGCCCTCGATGAAGCCCATGGAGACCAGGTAGCTCAGGTTGCGGTAGCCCGTCTCGTCCTTGCAGAGGAGTATGAGGTGGGTGTACTGCGAGTCTATCCCGTGCTCGCGGTCCGTGCGGGCCCTGGGGGCCACATAGACCTCGCAGCCTATTATCGGCTTGATCCCCTCCGCGGCGCAGGCGCGGTAAAAGTTGACCGCGCCGTACATGACCCCGTGGTCGGTTATCGCCAGCGAGGTGAAGCCCAGCTCCTTCGCGCGCTTGACCAGCCTGTCTATGCGGCACGCGCCGTCGAGCAGGCTGAACTCGGTGTGCAGATGCAGATGCGTGAATCCCATGGCCTCACTCCCCTCCCGCGCCGCGCGCGGCCAGTTCCACAAGCTTCTTCAGGCGGTGGCTGAGGCAGGACTTGGTCACGCTCGGGTTCGACAGCTGCGCCAGGTCCGCCAGGCTCGCCTCCGGATTGGCTATGCGCAGCAGCGCGGCCTGCTGCAGCCCCTCCGGCAGGGTCTCCAGCCCCGTTTCGCGCTCGAGCCGCCTTATGGCCGCCAGCTGCTGCTGCGCGGCTGCCACGGTCTTGTCCGCGTTCGCCGTGTCGCAGTTCACCTTGCGGTTTATCACATTCCTCATGTCCTTCTCCACCTTGGCGGCCATGAGCTCCATCGCCGCCACGGGGGCGCCTATGCAGGTCAGGAAG
>CALWYN010000178.1 GCA_944385755.1 uncultured Oscillospiraceae bacterium | reverse complement strand
CCTGGGCGGCGAGCGGCGCGGCGACGGCCTCCGCGGTGGCCCCGGGCGACTGAGGGGCGGCGGGCGGCGCGCGGCAGGCGGCGAGCAGGGGGAGGACGAGCATGGACGCGAGCAGAATGGATATTACCTTTTTCATGTTTTCCCTCCGTTATTATTTGCAAGGTACGAACTGATTTTAAAAAGACCACTTAAAATCCTCCACCGCCCGGCGGTAAAATTTCCGTAAGCGGGCCCGCAGAAAAACCGGCCATAATTGTCCCCAATTATGGCCGGTTTTACAAAATATATTAACTTTTAGTTCAAAATAATTGCGCAGCGCAGGCCAGGATTTCACATCGGCATAACATCCGCGCGCGGCTGCGCCGCGCTGTTCTCACAGCCGCGGGAACTCCCGGCGGACATAGGCCGAGCGGCGCAGCGCGGCCGTCAGGGCCGTGGAGGCGGCGATGGCGAAGGCCGACTGGACCAGGTTTGACGGAATCCCGGCGGCGGAGGCGGCGAGACTGCCCAACAACAGCCCGTCGTAGAGCCAGTAGCCCGCCACCATTATCGCCTCGGCCGCCAGGGAGCAGACGAGGAGAGAGACCGTCCGGCGCCTCATGCCCGAATATATCAGGGCCGCTGCCGCGGCCATCAGCGCCTTTATGGCCAGAGTGGCGGGGACATAGGCCGTGTAGCCCGAAAACAGGTCCGCCAGCGCGCTCCCCAGGCCGGCGGCGACGGCTCCCCACACCGGTCCGAGCAGGTAGGCCGAGAGCAGCACCACCGCGTCGCCCAGGTTCATATACCCTCCCGTGGGAGAGGGGACCTTTATCACCATCGTGGCCACACAGGCCAGCGCCGCCAGCAGCGACGCCATTGCCAGCGTCCTGGTGTCCAGTTTGTTTCCGTGAGTTGCGTGCTCCATGTCCTCGGCCTCTTTTCTGTGATATGCTTGCATTCTACGCCGATTATGGTATTATTAAAATATCCACTTTTTAAATTTTTAATAATACCAGAAGGGATGCACATGCTCACATACGACCTCTCGGAGCGCGGCTCCACGCCCATATACGAATATCTGGCCCGCCGGATACGCGAGGCGGTGCTCACCGGCGAGCTCCCCGCCGGCGAGCGGCTGCCCTCCAAACGCGCCCTGGCGGAACACCTGGGGATATCGGTCATAACCGTCGAGGCGGCCTACGCCCAGCTTGAGGCCGAGGGCTGTATTCTGGCCTCGCCGCGCCGGGGCTATTTTGTGGCCGAGGCGGCGCTGGGGCCCCGCGTCAGCGCGCCGGAGGCCCCTCCCGCCCCCTGCGCCGGGCCGAGGCATTGGGAACTGGACCTGCGGGGCAGCCGGGTGGACACCTCGCGCTTTCCCGTGGCTGCCTGGGCCCGCCTGACGCGCCAGGTGCTCAGCGAGGGCGGCGGCGCGCTGCTCAGCCCGGTCCCCCACCAGGGATTGCGCCCGCTCAGGGAGGAGATTTCCGCCTTTCTGGCCGGCTACAAGGGCATGTCCGCGCCCCCCGAGCGCATAGTCGTCGGCGCCGGGGCGGAGTTCATGTACATCATGCTCGCCCAGCTCATGGGCCCGGGGGCCGCGGTCGCCGTCGAGGACCCCGGGTACCCCAAGATTCGCCAGGTCTACTCCCGCTCTGGCGCCCGGTGCATACCCCTGCCGCTGGACGGCGGCGGCGTGAGCCCGGAGGCCCTGCGCGCCTCGCCGGCCCGCTCGCTGCACATCTCCCCCTCGCACCAGTTCCCCACGGGGCTAGTGACCCCCGTCCCCAGGCGCCAGGCCCTCCTGCGCTGGGCCGAGGAGACCGGGGGATACATCATTGAGGACGACTACGACAGCGAGCTGCGCTTCAGCGGCAAGCCCCTGCCCACGCTGCAGAGCATAGACGGCGCCGGGCGCGTGGTGTACATGAATACCTTCTCGCAGACGATATCCCCCTCCATGCGCATCGGCTATATGGTCCTCCCTCCGGAGCTCATGGACCGCTGGCTACGGGAGCTGGACTTCTACTCCTGCGCCGTCCCTGCGCTGGAGCAGCACGTCCTCGCCCGCTTCCTCTCCGGCGGGCACTACGAGCGCCACCTGGCGCGTATGCGCAAGGAGTACCGCTCCCTGCGCTCGGACGTGCTCTCCGCCTTTCGCAGCAGCCCCTTCGCCGGGCGCATAGAGATTGTCGAGCGCGGCGCCGGGCTCCACTTTTTGCTGCGCCTGGACACGGACCTCCCTGACAGCGAGCTGAGAGATCGCGCGGACGCCGAGGGCGTCCGTCTGGCTTTCCTCTCAGACTACAGCGCCGCGCATCCGGCGCCCGAGCACACACTTGTCATAAGCTATGCCGGCCTGAGCCGCGAACAGCTCCCCCGGGCCATGGAGCTGCTGGACCGGGTGTTCCGCAAATAGCCTGGGCTCATCGCCCGGCGCCGGGCGAATCCCCCGCCCGGGCTCTCCTCACCCAGTCCGCCGCCAGGGCGAACCAGCCCTGGCACGCGCGCTCAATCCCGCCTCCCCCGGCGTCCATGGTCCTCTCGTCCGCCAGGGACAGGCCGTGCCCGCCGCGGCCATATATGTGCAGCTCGAACGGCACCCCGTTCCGCCTCAGGGCCGAGGCCAGCATGAGCGAATTCTCCATAGGTACCACAGTGTCCGTGCAGGTATGCCAGATAAAGCTCGGCGGAGTGCTGCCCGTCACCTGGCTCTCGAGCGAGAGCAGGCCGATCAGCTCGGGATCTCCGGCGCGAGCGCCCAGCAGGTTCTCAAACGAACCCCGGTGGGCAAATTCCCCGCCGGTCACCACCGGGTAGCACAGCAGCTGGCCGTCCGGCCGCATGGACGCCGCCTCCCTGCCGGTCAGTTCCGCCAGCCAGGGCCGGTCCCAGAATGTCCCCAGGCACAGCGCCAGATGCCCGCCCGCCGAAAAGCCGCAGGTGTACGCCCCCGATATGTGCAGCTCCTCCTCCCTGTCCCTGAGCCAGGCCACGGCCCGCGCCAGGGATACGAGCGCATCGGGGTAGCAGCCCCGGCGCACCGGATACCAGAGCACCGCCGAGTGGAAGCCCTCGGCCGCCATGGCCAGGGCCACGGGCTCCGCCTCCCGGCCGCTCACGGCGGCATAGCCGCCCCCGGGACATATCAGCACCGCCGGCCTCGCCCCGCTGCAGCCCAGCGCGGCCGAAGGCAGCTGTATGTACAGCTCAAGTTCCGCTCCCAGGCCCAGGTCCACACGCTCATGTCTCATACCGATACCTCCTTCACCATATTTTTCCCCAATGATACCCCAGATGGCCCGCGCCGTAAAGCCGGTAAAATTTCTATGCGCGGCCCTATTGACAAATCGCTAATATTGTATATAATCAATATACACACTATATAGGGTGATAGCATGAACATCATAATCAGCAACGCCGGCGGGACGCCGATATACGAGCAGATATGCTCGCAGATCAAGGGCAAGATAATCGCCGGGGAGCTCGCGGAGGGGGACGCCCTTCCGTCCATGCGCGTACTGGCAAAGGAGCTCAGGATAAGCGTCATAACAACAAAGCGGGCCTACGAGGAGCTGGAGCGCGACGGCTTCATCGTGTCCTATCCCGGGAAGGGGAGCTTTGTTGCGGGCAAGAATCTGGAATTCATACGGGAGGAGCATCTGCGGCAGATCGAGGAGCTCATGGCGAAGATCGCCGCCCTGGCCGCCCAGTGCAATCTCAGCTATGAGGAGCTGGCGGAGATGCTCCGTCTCACCTGCGAGGGAGAATAGGCAAAGATGAAAAACGCAATTGAAGTGAGCTCGCTCAGCAAGCACTACGGGAGTTTTACGCTCGACCAGGTCAGCTTCACGCTGCCCTCCGGCTGCATCATGGGCCTGATAGGTGAAAACGGCGCCGGCAAGAGCACGACGATACGGCTGCTGCTCGGCCTCGCAAAGCGCACGGGCGGCGAGGTGAAGGTGCTCGGCGCGGACCCCGAGAAGTGCGAGCCCGAACTGCGGGAGGAGATAGGCGTTGTATTCGACGACTGCCCCTTCCCGGAGACGATGACACTGCGCGACGTGCGGCGCATCCTCGCCGCGGCCTACCGGCACTTTGACGGTGCGCGCTTCGACGAGCTGGCGGACAAGTTCGCGTTGCCGGAGAGGCAGAGGATAAAGGAGTACTCGCGCGGCATGCGCATGAAGCTCTCGATAGCCGCCGCGCTCAGCCACGGCGCGAGGCTGCTCATAATCGACGAGCCCACGAGCGGGCTCGACCCCGTCGCGCGCGACGAGCTGCTCGACATCCTGCTGGACTTCATCCAGGACGAGCGCAACAGCGTACTCATATCCTCGCACATCCTCTCCGATTTGGAGAAGGCCTGTGACTACATCACGTTCATCCACACGGGCCGCGTCGTGTTCAGCGAGGAGAAGGACGAGCTGCTCGAGAAGTACGTGATTGCCAAGGGCTCGGAGAGCGAGATCGACGCGCTCGATCCGGACGCCGTCGTCGGCGTGCGGCGCGGGGCTTTCGGCTGCGAGGCGCTGGTGGCGCGCGCGGCGGGCGAGCGCCTGGCGCACGAGCGGGCCAGCATCGAGGAGATAATGCTCTACTACATCAAGGGGGACGCGAAATGAAAGCTGTAATTCTGGGCGACCTTATGGTGATCAAGAGCCAGGCCAAGAGCGTTCTGCTGGTGCTCGTGGTCTGGCTGGCAATAACCGTGTACAACAAGAGCGGGCTTTTCTTCTCGGCATTGAGCGTGGTCTACGCCATGATGCTGCCGCTGACGTGTATTGCGGCCTACGAGAAGTCACGCTTCGACCGCTACCTGTTTACCGCGCCTGTGAGCCGTACCTCGGCGGCGATGGGGCACTATGTGTTCAGCATAATCTGCGCGCTCTGCCTCGCCGCCATAGGCTTTGCCGCCAGCGTCGCGCTGGGCATGAGCGTCCGGGAGGCCGTCTACAGCAGCTCCGCCTGCTTCTGCATTGGAATAGTTATGGTCAGCGTGCTGCTGCCCGTCATATACAAATTCGGCACGGAAAAGGCCCGGCTCACGATGATGGCGGTGTTCGTACTGTTCCTGCTCGCGTTCGGGCTGCTGCTCGGCGCGCTGGACGTGGACATGGACAGCCTCGGCGACGCGCTTATCCTGCTGCCCGCCCTCACGCTCATCGTCCTCGCCGCCAGCGCCGCCGTCAGCGTGGGGATATATAAGCGCCGGGAGTTTTGAGCGGCAGGAGGCGCCGGGCGTGAAAGTGCTTATACTCGAATACGCGCTCCGCCTGCGCACGCGGCTAGCGTGGCTGACGGCCGGCTGCGCCGCGTGGCTGATATCTGGCGTGCTGTGGCCGGCGAGACTGGATTTCCTCTCCGCTGCGGCGGTGCTGTGCGCGGCGCTCTCCCCGCTTTGGGCGGCGGCCGGCAAAGACGGCTTCGAGCGGTATGCGGCGGTGCTGCCCGTATCCCGCGCGGAGCTGGCGCTTGGCCGTCACGCGCTGGGCGCACTCTGCGGCGCGGCGGTGTTTTTATCCGAGCTCGCCGTCTCCGCCGTGCTTATGTGGCCGCTTTGGGATGTGTACCGCCCGGCACTTGTGGCGCTGTACATCGGCTGCACGCTGCTGAGTCTCGCTCTGCCCGCGGCGTACAAATTCAGCTTCGCCGCCGTGCGGGCGGCGTGCGCCACGCTGTTGCTCGCCGCGCTCGCGGTATTTGCACTTGTGCCGTCCGACTGGACCAAGACGCCTGCGGCGGTGCTCATCTCGGCGCCGGCGATGCTCGTCTCCGCAGTGTCGGGCGCGGCAGCCAGCGTGGGCACATACAGGCGGAAGGAGTTTTAACCACGGGAGACGCCGGAGGCGCACTGCTCCTTCCCGCCCTGGGGGCGCCCCATAGGCGCCGTAGGGGGCGGGCGTCCTCGCCCACCCTGGCGTGGGAT
>CALWYN010000177.1 GCA_944385755.1 uncultured Oscillospiraceae bacterium | reverse complement strand
CGCGTGTCGCCGTCCCCTGCGGGGAGAGCGTGCCATCGCCCATTCCCGTTATGATGCCCTGCTCCAGCGCCCAGTTCATCGCGTCCACCGCCCAGCTCGACACGCTTCCGGCGTCCGTGAACGCGCTTATCCCGTTGCCCGTCGCCGCAGGCGACCCCGCGTAGCGCCACAGCATCGTCGCAAACTGCTCGCGGGTCACGAGCCCGTTCGGGTCCGTGCCGTCAGACACGCCCTCGGTCATCGCCCAGGCCCTCGCGTCCTCGGCCCAGTTCACGCCCGTGACGGTCTCGCCGTCGAGGCGCGCCAGCACGGCCCAGACCATCGCGCGCGTCATGTTGCCGTCGGGGTCGAACAGCGTGTCGCTCACGCCGTCCATCATGCCGTTCACGTACACGTATTCCACGTATTCGTAGAACCAGTCGCCCCTGTTCACGTCGGTGAAGGGCAGCCCTCTGGCCGCGAAGTACACTCGCACCGTGACATCGTGCGCTGGCATCGTGAAGCTCGTGCCGTCAATCCGCTCGCCGTCCACGGTGATGTAATCCAGCTCGTAGCCCTCGTCCGGCGTCACGGATACGCTGATAGTGCTCCCGGCGGAGGCGTTTGTCAGGTTCGTCCTGGCCTCGCCGCCCTCGCCTGCGATAAGCTCTATGTCATAGTAGTCCTGGGGGACGTTGACGGGCCTCCCCCTGACCGTGACGGTGCACTCCGCCGTGACGCCGTCCGCCGTGGCCCTTATCACGGCCGTGCCGGGCCCCACCGCGGTGACGACGCCGTTGGCGTCCACCGTGGCGACTGCCGTGTTGCTGCTCGTCCAGGCGACGCCCGGATTGCTCGCGTTGTCGGGCTCGACATCCGCGTCGAGGTCCGCCGTGCCGCCAATTTCGAGCGTCAGCTCGCTCTCGGAGACGGTGACGTCGGTCACCGGCACCGTGATTTCGCCAAACCGCGCGGCCGCCGTTGTGTTCGCCATGATGGGGGTAGTCGCCGTCAGCTGTACGTCGCCGGCGAACCAGCCGTTGAAGCTGAGGCCCTCGGGGGCGGTGGGCTCCGTCGTGGGCAGGGCCACGGTTCCGCCGTTGTTGGCGTAGGCCGTGTCATAAGGCTGCTCGTCGACGGTGAACTCCACCCGCCAAACTCTGGCGTTGCCCTCACTCGTCAGCACGGGCAGGCTGCCCGCAGTGCCGCGGTCCGGCTGGCCCCAGATTTGCGCGGGCTGATCGCTCTGCAGCAGCCAGGCGACCTCGCCGGAGGCGAACTGCTCCGCGGTCTTGCCGGTCACGCCGCTGACGGTCTCGGTCTCGCTCTCCGCGCTGTAGTAGCAGTTTTCAGCCGCCCTTTGCGGGCTAAACGTGGGCGAATAGCCGCTCAAAATTTCTCCGGCATATTCACCATTTGCGCTGCTCGAAACGCTGCCCGTGTTATAGCAGTTTTGCACGGTACTTCTGCCGTCGTTCCGCCCAGCGATGCCGCCGATATAAGAAATCTGATTATACTCATCGTGTCCTGCGCCAGTCACATCGCCGGTATTGTAGCAGTTTTCCACGGTAGCGGAGGACTGGTTCTGCCCTACAATGCCGCCTGCAGCATTTTCCGTATCATTTCCGCTTACACTGTTGGTATTATAGCACTGGGAAACCTCGGCATTTTCTCCATTATTCCGGCCGGCGATGCCGCCTATGTACATACAGCCCGATACCGTTCCGGAGTTGATGCATCCATTCACAATACCTTCATTGCTCCCGACAATACCACCCGTATAGAACATATCATTATTTATTGTATCGCCGCCAGAAATTATCCCTGTGTTGCGGCAGTTGATGATTTCCCCGGTGTTATGGCCAGCCACACCGCCGATGTCGTCACCGCCATAGGTATTCAGTGCCGTCAACGTGCAGCGGTTTTCGCAGCCGTCGATCGTCCCGTCGTTATAGCCGACTACGCCGCCGATGTACTTCGCATTTGAATTGTTCGGCCCCACAGTGATTGTCCCGGAAACAGTCAAATCCTGTACGGTTCCCCCTGCGCCCACATAGCCAAACAGGCCCATTGCGGAGTAGATGTTATTAATATACAGCCCGCTGATGGTATTTTCGCCGCCGTCAAACGTGCCGGTGAAGCGGTTGCTGCTAGTCCCTATAGGCGTCCACGAGCCCAGGCCCTCGCCATATTCCGCCGACATGTCGATAGGGCCTGTGACCTCATAGCAGGCGGCGCTGTAGCTGCTCTGGCCGTTGTCGTAGGTCGCGCCGCTGTTTATCAGCCCAGCGTAGTACTCCAGCGTGGCCAGGTTGGGAATCTTGAAGGGGTCGTTCGCAGTGCCGCTGCCGCTCAGGCCGTTGTCCTCGCGCGCGGACTGCAGCACCGGCCGCCCAAAGAATTCGTCCATCTCCCAGGTGTAAGTGAAGTCCCAGGTGGAGAAATGAGCCGCGTCAGCAAATTCAGTGATATCTATTGCCCCAATACCGCTGGGGTCGGCCGAGGCCGCGATGGTTGAATAGACGCAATCGGTTACACTGCCTCTATTATTGCCTACTATCCCACCCGTGTTTCGTCCGCTGCTGCTTACCACACCTATATTATAGCAGTTTTCCAGGGAGTTATTGTTAGTGCCCGCAATGCCGCCGACATATGGCTGCGAAACATTTGAGCTATTTGATACTGCCCCGGTGTTGTAGCAATCGCTAACCTGGCTGCCATTATAGCCCACAACGCCGCCAAGATAAACCACTCTTCCGGTACTGCTGTTGTCATACACATCTCCGGTGTTATAGCACTCTTCAACCGTACCTAAGTTGTAACCGGCGACACCGCCCGCATGCGCCATAGAGAGTGATGGAGCTGACGACCGGATATTTCCGGTGTTATAGCAACCGGATATTGTTCCTGAGTTGCGTCCTACGACACCGCCTGCATATATAGCGCCCAGTACGGACACATCGCTGTGGCAGTTTGCTATAGTGCCGGAGCTGTATCCGGCAATGCCGGCAGCCACATAGCCGCTTATGCTGCCCGAGACGTTGAGATTCTGAATGCTGCCGTCGGTGCCCAGATACCCGAAAAGTCCCAGGTATTGTTCTCCCGTATCTACAAACATATACAGATTGCTTATCGTGTATCCGCCGCCGTTGAAGGTTCCCTGGAATGACGTGTTATTCTCTCCATCTTCAACGTATGTCCCAATGGGCACCCAATCGACACCTTCGAGGTCGATGTTGGCTTCAAGGGTGATGACCTCTCCGGCAAATGTTTCGCCGCCATTCACGGCATCACGAAACGCTATCAGCTCATCAACGCTGCTGATGGTCAGGTCGTTGGTCCCGTCCCACGCCGCCGCGCCGAGGCACAGCGAGGCCGCGCACAGCGCGAGCGCCATCAGGCAGACCAGATACTTTCTCCAGTTACGCGTCTTGCTCATATGGTCCTCCTTTGTGTGCTCAGGGGACCTTGCCCGCAGGGTTTCCCTGCGGGCAAGGGGGTATACCCCCTTGAAGTTCGCCCCTACCCCGGGGGCGGTTTTGCTTTTTAAATCAGCGTTATTATAGCACAATCCCTCCCCATATGAAAGCGCAAATTTTAAAAATTTCCCCCGCCTCCGGCATTTTTTAATCCGCTGTTCCCATTCCCCCCGCGCCGTAGTATAATTTAGCCGTTAAAAAATTTTTCCGGAGGTATTCACATGCTGCACGAGTGCAAAATAACGGTATTGGAGACAAAAGTGTTTGCCGAATATCAGGAGCAGTACCTGGCCGATCCCCGCTCCGGGCCCTGTCCCTTTTTTAAGCCCGGGGACACCTTTGTCCTGAAGCGCACCCCGGAGCAGGACGATTTCTATCATCTGATGAATGGGAAGTTCTGCGGCGAGGCCTGGGACGCCGTCAGCCGGTATGTGTACACCGCCCTTCAGGGCGGCTCCATCATGCACGGCTGGACAAACGACGACCGGCTAATGATAGCCTGCTGCAACGACGGCACCCGGCCCGTCATTTTTAAAATTGAGCGCATAGACATCCCGGAGACCGAGGAGGAGCGCCTCTGGCTCGAAAAGCAGGACTTCAAAAACACGGCCGGCAGCGCCTACACCGGCTGACCTCCTCCAGGCCTCCGTTTCCCACCGCGGGCCGCCTCCGTCCCGCCCCTTTCCGCCCTGTCTTCTCCCCTCCGGCGCGCCGCCCTCTCCCCCCGCCTGCCCGGCGTTTCACCTCTCCCCGCCGCTCTTCTGCCCGTTTTGCCCCGCATTTTTGCCGGATTTCGCGCCCAAAAAAGCGCGGTGCGGCCCCTCTTTTCTCTGCTTTGGCAACAAAAGAAAAAACTACATCCCCCCTCGCTGCATATAAGAACCGCCGGCGGTCAAAATAGCTGCGGGCGATGCCCAAACAGAGAAAAAGGAGATGCAAGAGAATGTCCACCAGGAGTAACAACCTCGTGAACCCGAACGCCCGCGAGGCCATGAACCGCTTCAAGATGGAGGCGGCCGGTGAAGTCGGCGTCAACCTGAAGCAGGGCTATAACGGCGACCTCACCAGCCGTCAGGCCGGCAGCGTCGGCGGCCAGATGGTCAAGAAGATGATCGAGGCCTACGAGAACGGCATGAAGTAAATTTGCCGGGTGCGCCGCGGTTTATCCGCGGCGCACTTCGTGTATTGGCTGCAGCATACCGCACCGGGTCTCCCGCGGTCCCGTCAAATAAAAGAATGCAGGCTGACACCGGCTGTGCATGCGCTCTTGTTTTCCATTTTTAACCACGCACGACTGTTGATGCTCTTCCCTCAGTTTGCCGCCTGTGTTGGCTCCCCTGGGCCTGTCGTTGTGAAGTTCTCGTCCCCTGTCCGGCAGCGCCAGGTCGTTGGGCTCGCTGCGCTTAGTGCCCGTGGCAAGCGCGGCGGCGCGCCTGTGTGGAGCTTATATCGTGTCATGGGTTACGTAGTCGATATGCGGCCCAAAGCGGCCGATTCCCTGCATCACGGCGGACCAGTCCAGCAGGTTTATCTCCTCCCATGCCTCTCCTATGGGCTTAGTCACGGTGGAGCACATACATCCCTGGCAAAAGCCGGAAAGCTTATTCTCCTGTATGGTTTTGCCCTTGAATTAATTGTTTCCTCATTCCCCCTGTCCCCAATCCCCCAGAATGGCGTTGCCGCTCCGTGCCTCTTTGGGCCCGGGTGTTGCCGGTTGAGTCTAGGTACGTTTTGATACGGCAGTATGTTCTTATGCCTGCCCCCGTATCCTGCATAAACTGCGCCGGGATGGGCATCCAACTCCCAATACCCACTCAACCAACGCGGCAAAACGCAGCGTATGTGTGAGGATGTACGGTTATAGTCACGTCACGCTCTTACTTGCCCCCGCCGTGCATGTGGGCCCGTGGGAGGCTTCCCGCAGTGCCGCACGGTACACTACATAATTGACCAGAACCTCGCCGCGCTCAATTTTTTCAGTGAAAGGTACTTGGTAAGCCTGAGTTATTTCCTCCTCGCAAGCGGAATAAATCCCAATTTGAGGTGAGTAGTTACATTCATATCCCACGCGGTCCACATTTTTATAATGATTGATTGAAAACAAAGCATAAACATGTTAAAATATATAAAATAGAAGGCTGTAATATGTTATCTGTATCAGAAAAGAGGGAAATGATGTCATCTAATCAGATAAAGAGAATAAGCCTGGCCGAGCAGCTTTTTGATATTCTAAGAGAAGAACTTCAGTCCGGCGAATATTCGCCTGGGCAGAAGCTGATGTCTGAAGGGAAGATGGCCGAACATTATGGTGTCAGCCGCCTTACGGTCCGTGCGGCGATAGCCCGACTAAGTGCTTTAGGCTATGTTGAGGCTAAAAATGGAGAAGGGATTTTCGTTAAAGAGCTTGATAAGGATTCCCTGCTAAAGACGATGTCCTCTCTCGTAGTTGAACCCCAGATGCTCGATGATGTAAACGCCTTTCGCAAACTTCTGGAGACCGAGTGCGTCAAGCTAACTATAAAGAACGCCTCAAACGACAGTCTGGCAAAGCTCACGCAGGCTTGCAACAACTTTAATAATTATTTAGAAAATATTGTTATGTTCGATGAGACAACCAAGAAGAAAATCGTTGACCTCGATTACGAGTTTCATCTGAAAATTTGTGAATTAAGCGGCAATACCCTGTATCCTATCGCATACAAAGCCGTCCAGGAGGCACTTAAGCAGCATATCTATACCAACTTTGTCTCCAGGTGGGTCTATAATCGGATTGACACGGACAGCGACTCAATAAAACGCTTTACGCAGGGCCATATCAATCTTCTTCAGGCCATTAAGGACCGTGATCAGCAGGCGGCAAAACGCATAACCCTATCACACATAAATTATGGTTCCATGAAGATTCCCAACGATTAAACATAACATAAATCGCCGCTGAGTATTCAGCGGCGATTTATTTCTGTACGCTTAAAGTATGTTCATTGCTGCAAAGTAGGCGGCCCTTGTTGCATCTTTAATGCGCGTTGCGTTGACGCAGTCCCCTACAGGATAAAAATCAAGCGACGTCTCCCTAAGTTCTTCAACCAGTTTCTTATTCGGTGTGAGCCCGGTTGCAAAAACGATATTATCCGCTGTCAACGTCTCGCTGACTCCATTGTGTTCTACTGTTACACTTGTGTCCGTGGCATCTACGCATCTCGTATTCACTCTGTAGCTGATTTGTGGATGCCTGTCAAGCAGCGGTATCATCGAATTGTAGTGGTGCACATAATTGGGGTCGCACAGCACCGGCCTCATCTCCACCAGCCTTATCTTTCTTTTGGGGTTGTCTGCGGCCAAGCATAGAGCGGCCTCACACGCCACAATACCGCCGCCAACTATAATGATATCTTCACCGAGACTTTCTGGATGATAAAAGGCATCCATAAATGTCAGCACTTTTGAGCGATCTACGCCTTTTAAAGGCGGAATCATTATATTAGAACCAACCGCACATATTACGGCGTCCGGTTTCATAGAGCTCACCAGATCAAACGTGGCCGGAGTGTTTAACTGCACTTTCACCCCCTGTTTCACAATCTGTCTTACCAGGTAATCTCTATACTCCACCATGTCGTGCTTCATAGGTTCGCACTCCATGATCTTCAGATTTCCGCCAAGAGCATCGCTCTTTTCGAGCAGTGTGACTTCATGCCCCCTCTCCGCGGCCGTTATGGCAGCAACCAGTCCCGCCGGACCTCCTCCTACAACCACAACATTCCGCGAACCCCTTGGCGCAGGAATCCGCTGTATCATGAGATCTCTGGCGATTTTGGGATTTGCCGCGCATCCAAATTGTTTATTTTGTCCAAATGGCAACGGATCATATGCCAGATCAGCTATGCAGTAATTGCAGCGCATACAGTGTATTATATCTTTTGCCTGTCCATGGCGCGCCTTATTCGGAAAGTCCGGATCACATATCAGGGCCCTGCCCATCCCTACTATATCCACCTTTCCTTCTGCCAGTATCTTCTCTGCCAGCTCCGGCGTATTTATACCGCTGACAACAGAGACCGGGATGCGTACATGCCGTTTTATTTCTGCGGCCATCTCCACATTGCAGCCCGCTTCCACAAAGCCGCTCATTGGAAACATATGACAAACCGTTGTCCTGTCATCATGTATACCGCTTGAGACATTGATAAGGTCTACATAGTCCTGAATTATTTCTGCAAATTCACAAGCATCTTTGACGTGCATGCCATCTTCTATGATTTCATCACCGCTTATTCTGGCCTCTATGATAAAATCATTTCCGCATCTCTCCCGTATACGCTTGCACACTTCCACACTGAACCTGGCCCGGTTTTCAAGACTGCCTCCCCAGCGGTCAGTCCGTGTGTTGGTTTTGGGGGATAGAAATTGTGCTGGCAGCCAGCCGTGTCCGAGATGCACCATCACCATTTCAAAGCCGCATCTCTTTGCAAATTCCGCTGACACGGCATAGTCTTCAATGGCCTCTTCAATCATATCCTCATCCATCGGCAGAACTTCCACGCCGTCACGTTCCCTAATGAAACCCACCGGTCCAATTGGGCTGATTCCCCCATTTTTATCGGGCCTGGCGTTCATCCCATGGTGATTAAGCTCAATGCTGGGAACGGCGCCAAACGCTTTTATAGCAATCGTTATATCTCCCAGGCGTGCCTTGCTGGAATCATTTCGGCGTGCCAGGCTCATGCCAAACTCTGGATCCTGAACATCATATTTGGGGCTTACCGCCGACTCGCTGAGGGTGACGACCGCCGCCCCTCCCGCGGCTTTATTCTGGAAAAAGGCCACATTACCGGAATTTTCACCAAAGCAGCAATTGGGTGTAGAAAAAATTCTGTTACGGAAAGTTGTATTCCTAATTGTAATTGGCTCAAACAGGTGCGGATAATATGGATTCATGGACTGCTACCTCCAAAATGTTATGAGTCTTTATCCATTTACTGCTGCGCAGCTTCGACTGACGACATAATAAAGTCAAAGGCCCCCTGAGAGTCCCACCCGGCCTCTGCCGCGCTCTCTATCCACTCATTATTCACCTGTTCCATATATGGAGCAAAAGCCGACAGTTCCTCATCAGAAAGCGTATATATCTCTATTCCGGAATCCAGGCACTCCTGCCGGCTCGCCGTAAGGTCCGCGGAATCCTCCTCGGTCATCATATCGCTCACTTCTGTAAATGTCTCAGTAACCCAATTCTGCTGCTCCTCGGTAAGTCCATTCCACGTGTCAATGTTTATCATGTATGTCTCGGCAGAGGCCTCCAATCCGCTTCCAAATTCCGTAATATAGTCGGCCACCTCACTGAGATTATAAGTGGTTATGGAGACATAGTGATTGGTTATTCCATCCACCAGACCGTTGCTCAGACCCGTATAGTAATCTGCGTTTGACAAGGCCACAGCTCCGGCCCCGCAGGCGGAGAAGAAGTAAGAGTCGTTCCCGTTTGCTCCGATATTCATGCCTCTGAGATCGTCGGGCGTAGTTACAAGCTTGTCGCTGGTGCACAACTGTTTTCCGCCCAAAGCGCGCACAGCTATGCAGCGCATATTATACTGTGCCAAATTCTCCTGAATATCGGTATTTTCCAACGCACTGCGGTATATATCGGTCATGGTGTGGATCTCCGGAGCGCCATTTTCAAACAGTATTTTAAATATCCCGGCCATCTGAACGTCACTCAGGTTCTGAGAAGGCAAATACGCTATATCTGCCACCCCCTGCCCTACTCCCACGAAAGTGTCGCTCTGTTTCATGAGAGCTTCATTAAAATACATATCCAGCGTCATGCTTCCACCGGATTTCTCCTCCAATATTTCCTTGGCCTGACTGACTACCTCCCCAAGTTTTATTGTGTTTGAAAAGTGCGCCGCAAAAGTAAGAACAGTTTGTCCGTCAGCGTCGCCGCCCTGTGGAGTAGTCCCGTTGTTTGAGCCGCAAGCTGCCAGTCCCGACAATAACGAGAGCGCCATAATTATTGCAAACAGTTTTTTCATTTTTACTCCTTTCTTCCGAAAAAAGATGCATTGGCTCTTTTCTTCAAATAAGGCAGAGGCTGATCTCAGGTATGGCAATAAGAATTACCAGATGTATCAGGTCAGCAATCAAAAATGGTACTGAGCCCTTGTACAATTGTTTTATCGGAACTCCGGTAGCCGAAGAAGTGACAAAGAGATTGGTTCCATAGGGAGGAGAGATCATTCCTATCTGCATGAGTTTTACCAGTATAACGCCAAACCATATTGCATCCCATCCCGCGGAAACAGAGATCGGGTAGAGGATTGGGATTGTAAGTATGGTTATGGCATAAATGTCAAGGAACATGCCGAGAAGGATGTAAAGAGCGCATATGGCAGTTATAAGCAGTACCGGAGAACTTATGCCCATTGCGAGTTCTGTCATCCTCTCAGGCAATCTGGTAACTGTTAAGAATCTGGAGAAAATATACGCTCCAACAAGCAGAAGCACCACCTGGCCAGTGGTTTTTGCCGTATCCACAGTAACTTCCTTGAAGTTTTTCTTTGTAAGTTTTCCGGTAACCAGGGCCAGAAACAGAGCTGCCACCGCCCCGATTGCGCCGGCCTCAGTGGCAGTAAACGTGCCGCCATACAGACCGACAATTATAACAACTATCAATACCAGTATAGGCCAGGTTGTCTTCAGAGATTTTACTTTTTCAGAAAAAGTAATATGCCGTCCTGAGTTATCAGGAGCCCAGTCCTTGTTGCGTCTCACAAGTATGGCGATGACTATCATATATAGGATAACCTGGAGTATGCCCGGCATCACACCGGCGAGGAACAGCTGTGAAATTGAATTTTCTGTTATCAGTCCATACATTATGAAGCCTATGCTCGGCGGTATCATGAAACCTATTGTGCCGCCCGCTGCTACGGTTGCCGCTGACAGCCTGTCATCGTACTTCATCTTATGCATTTCCGGATAGGCCACTTTGCTCATTGTGAGAGCGCAAGCCGTTGAGCTGCCACAGACCGCCCCGAATACCCCGCATGAGAACGTCGAGGCCATGGCCACTCCCCCACGCAAATTCCCCAGCCACTTATCCGCGGTTTTAAACAGGTCGTCTCCAAGCCCTGTGCCGGCAATTATGCTGCCCATATACGTAAACAGTATAACTGTACCAAATGAATAATTGCCTATCTGCGAATACGCCTCAGAGGCAACCATTACACTTGCCAGGTTGAAGTCATAAATAATCGCATATCCCACAAATCCTATGGCCGCCAGCACTGCCCCTATCCACATTTTGTAGAATATCAGGACAAGCAAAATGACTATAGCAGCTACACCATAGACAATATAATTCATATCTCGCTATCCCCCTTATCAACGGGTTTCCCGGCTTTCAAAGACTTTAGCTCAAAAATATCCCCAATGAAATTATTTATCGAGGCAATGATTACCGGAATATAGGCGATCCCCATCAAAAGATAAAACGGCCAGTTATATACACCTGAAAAAGTTCCCCGTGTTCCAAGATCGAAAGTTATTATCGTCTGGTTTACACTGGCATACAGCATAATTCCCCCCACCGCCGCTACAAGCACAGCGTTTATAAGGTCATTAATTATTTGTGCTTTGGGGGAAAACATCTGCACCAGAAGATCCACTTTCAGATGCGATCTCTCTGCCGCACAAATGCCCAGGCCAAAGTAACTCGCTATAATCATGATGTATCCTACATATTCCGACGCCCCCGAGATTGGCCTTGAAAAAGCGGCTCTCAGGAAAACGTCCAGAGTGACGACAAGGGCGGCAATTACAATTGCTGCGACCTGGATATTCACAAGGACCTTATTCAGATATTCGTTCACTTTTAAGAGTGAATGATAAAAACCCTTATTCACTTTGCACCCTCCTCCTGCTGTTGTTTTTTAATTTGACCGTCCCGCCATATCTATACCGGCACAATCATCTACACGCCCTTACATCTCCCTCCTAAGTTTACTCATTTTTTCTCACTCCTCGGTAATGAATTTCTCAAAATATTGCCTGATTGGGACGGTCATCTAAAGATTTGCTGTGTAATCAATCAAAGCGCGCTTTACCGCGCACCGTGATTTTTTGTGCGTTTGCAATTGTCTCATCTGTCAGTTCTTGCCCGATGCCCGGCAATTCTGGTATCTCAAAATACCCGTTAACCGGTTGATAATTGTACTTGCACATACTTATGTTCCCCGGCAGCAACGCTCCCTGATGCTGCTCATGTATAATGAAATTTGGGATTACTGCCTCGACCTGCAGGGATGCGGCAGTTGAAATCGGACCTCCACATATATGAAGCTGCACTCCTATATCATAAACATGAGCCATGTCAATAATTTTTTTAGTCTCTGTGATTCCTCCGGTATTGCATATATCGGGCTGGATTATTGAAAGGCTCCTGTCCTCAAAGAACGGCCTGTACCCCCACCGGCTGTAGATTCTCTCGCCGCTCGCGAGTGGCAATCTGGTTTTTGCCGCGATCGTTCTAAACAGCGTACTGTTCAGCGGCTGTGTGGGCTCCTCATAGTAATAAATTCTATATTTCTCCAGCACAGACGCAAGCTGCAGGGACGTATTGGTGTCCGTATATGAGTGCAGTTCTATTATGATATCCAGGTCTTCCCCTCCTTCCGCACGCACGGCTGCTACCCGTTCCTCCGCAATGCGGATTTGCTCATTCGACAGTATTCCACGTGTGTTCCAGGCCTGGAACCTGCCCATATCGTCCCATAGGAGCGGATCAACCTTTACACAGTCGTAGCCGTCGTCAATTGCATGCCTCGTTGCCTCTCTGTAGTCCTGACAGGTGACCATTGCCCTGGACACAGGTCCCCAGTCAAACTGAATTTGGCTTGCATAGGCGCGAAGCCTGCTGTTAGTCCTGCCACCCAGCAGCTTATATACTGGTACCCCAAACGCCTTCCCCTTTATATCCCAAACTGCTATATCAATTGCACTAATTCCGGCAAATACTATTGTACCTCCTCCCATTCCCCAGAATGTTTTTCTATGGAGTTTGTCCCAGATGGCCTCATTGTCCATAGGATCCATTCCCAGTACCACCTCGGCCATATCTCTGCACATGCCGAAGGCGGCATCGGCGCCTACACCGTAGGAGACCCCGGCCTCTCCATATCCGCATATGCCCTCATCTGTATTTACGCGAACGCATATCGTGTAGAAATCATCGCCGTCCACGCAGCATTGTCCCTTGCATTTGAGCACATCAACACTTGTTATTTTCATCTTCTCTCCCTCTCTCATTTGGTATCTGCCTATATTCCTATAATATAGGTTAGCTGATATCCTGTCAACTGTTTTTGCTGCAAGTCCTCTCAATTTGTAACAAACTCTGATTTGTTCTCGCGTATTTTGTCTAACATGCTAATCCACCCGCATCACAGGCCTCTTATTCCTCATTATTGGGTTATAATATAGGCTAAAAGCAGCGGCACTTCCATCAATGGGTTTCTGATGCCGCTGCTTTTATCTTTTTATATTCCCCGCCATATATATTTCCTGATTACTAATTCCGTTCATGGAAATTGAAAAAACCGCGCGGCGTTTGCCGCGCGGCCTTCAATTCTATTGCTCCTCGCCGCCCAGGCTCCAACGCCTGAGCTCAAGATATTTATTCAGGCAGGCCCCGTCCTTCTCCAGCATATAGTCCTCTCCCAGGGCACTGAACTCCACCTGGCGTCCGCCGTTGAGCAATTCCGGCGAGCTCATATCGTGGAAACGGAACTCATATTCCCCTATGGAAATCCCCTCAGCCGAGCTGATAAGCTCGGCTGTAACGAGCACTTCCCGCCGGAAGTGCTCGCCGACCCTGTACAGAGTTACACCCTCTTCGCGGAAAAAGTGTCCCGCCTCAAACTCACGCCTGTACGCGTCCAGCTGCACGGCCTCCCAGTCCTGCGCCGTGGAGATGAGCTGCGGAGAAGCGTGGAAGAAGCCATAGTCGTCACAGGTCATCTCATATCCGCAGGTGCAGCGCACACTCATCCCCTCGGCCTTCAGCGTGTCAATTCCGCCGCATCGGGGACATACGTCGTAGTATCGGGTTATGTCTCGGATTCCGTGCCTGAATTTAAATGGCTGCATCCGTTCCCTCTGCTCGGCATAAGCGTCCACATACAGGTCCTCACGGATATGAACCAGCATTTCCTCATTGGACATCTCCGCTATCTCGTCCCTGGTGTACTCGTGCACTATGCCGGAGCTGAACAGCTTTCCCCTGTTCAGATACGTCTGCCAGCGCGGCTCTATGAAAAAGCCGCCGCTTGAACGGAAAGTGACGACCTTGCACTTCACGCTTTTTGCGAGTTTTGCCGTGGCCGGGGCGATATATGTGCTCTTTCCGTCGTGGCTCAGCCGCCCCTCGCAGAAGAGCAGCACGCAGTTGCCGCGGCGCAGCCGGCGCATTATGTCCATTACTCCCCCGGTCTTGCTGGAGCCTTTCGTGACCTTTACCGGGTTAAACCAGGCCTCAAAGCCCTTGCCGAACAGCCCCATGGCCGTCACATGCTCGCTCGCCACGAAATACATGTGGTTCGAGATATATGACGCCACGACCAGGAAGTCCATGTCGGAGGTGTGGTTTGCCAGAATGAGCACCGGCTCGTCATAGTGCCTCGGCCGCTTGACGCGCACTCCGTACGCGACCCGCGCCACTATGCGGAAAATTGGCAGGAACAGCGCGTAAATACGCCTGTAGTAGCTGTCCGGCCTGTTTTTCTTGCCCTGCCCGCCGCTCACTCCGTCCATACCTCCTCGCTCTTGCCGGCATAACGCTTTTTGAAAATACGCCTCCGGAAGAGGAAGATGTTATACGCGATGAACAGCAGCAGGTAGACCCCGAGCATGATATATGTGTTCGTCAGGCTGCTGGCCGCGAAACCCAGTGTGAGCAGCAGCGGGGCGAGCAGGGCGATGGACGGTATATTCTGAAGCACGATATTGCTGCTGGCCGGCGTCACAAAGTCCGGGTCTATCTCCCTCAGCAGTATCATTCCCGTGCTCAATGTGCCCGTGAGCGTGCCGAAATTTGTGAGAAAGCTCTCAATCTCATAGTTCTTGTAGGTGTTCTTGGTGGCCTTGCGGACATACCAGAATGTGACGACGGTACCTATCAGGCAGGTCACTATCAGCAGCCAGAGGTTGGTGTAGACGTCCTGCATATCTATGGCTATTATGCCGGCGCAGATCATGACGTCGAACATCATGCCGCTTATCCTGTCCATCAGGTGGTCGTTCGTATAGTACCGCTTTATGGCCCCTCTCTTCTTCAGCTGGCTCATGACCGTTTTGATAAGGAAGGCAAACACGAGCGCCCACAGGAAGTTCAGCCCCCACGCCAGGTCGCCTATCGCGTTTATTGGCACCAGGCTGAGCAGATACATGAAGCCGTAGGCCAGAGTGTACGTCAGGGCCACAAAACAGAGCTGTATGCTGAACTTATCTATGCTCTCGCTGTTGGGTATCTCATTCGGGTCCTCTATTATGACCCTGTCCTTCTCCGCGGCCACGGCGCGCCTCGGTTTTACGAGCCCCTTTCGCGTGGCAATGTTCAGGTATATGACGCCCACTACGCTGCCCACGATAAAACCGATGGCCGCGACCGCCAGTCCGAAGGTCGAGCCCCCCACAAAGCCGTAGTTCGCCTCGAAATTGCTGCCCCAGCTCAGGGCGCTGCCGGTGCTCTGTCCGAAGCCCATTGGGAGTATCAGGCCGGCGGCATAGAAATAACCGCCTATATAGAAAGCGGCTATGGATATCACCAGGCCGACTATGGCCTGTATCATATATCCTCCGGCCATTATCGCCCCGCTCTCGACCACTTTGACCGTGGAGACCTTCTTCTCGCTCTTCGCGGTCTTGAGCGCCATGGCGGCGAAACCGAAGCCCAGGCAGTGGTAGGTCACAATCTCCATCGTGGCATTGTCTATGAGAGACTCCACCGCCGGTATCTGTTTGATTATCAGGACCAGAAAGCCGCCTATGATGGCGGACGGTATGTACAGCCTGCGCAAAAACGGTATCTGTGTGCGCAGCACATTTCCCACAAGCATGGCGATGAAAACTATCGCCAGCTGCCCGAGAAACGCCCAGACATAAGCGTCCGAAAATACAACTGTCTCCGGCATAAATACCCATCTCCTTCTCCGCGCAGCATTTCCCCCTCCGCGCGAAAATACAATATTCTACACGGTTAGTATAGCAGAATCTTCCCCGTCCGGCAATAAGCCTGTTCAAAAATAACCATAATTATTCAACATATATCCAACTCGCGGTTCGGCGGCGCGCTTTTTTCGTGCAAAAAAGCATGGCAACCTTTGCCATGTGCCGCTCCCGCGGCGCGGCCGCGAGACCGGGCACGCGTGGGCCGTGGACGGCGCACGCGCCCGGCCCCATGCGCCGTCTCCTTTTGCCAGCTGTCGCGGCGCGTGAAGTTTATTTTACCCAAATGCCCCGACCCCCCTTGCTTTCCGCCGCGCGCTGTGATAATATTCCACCGCCGCGTGGAACCCGCGCCGCGGCAGGAAAAACAGGCAAGCCCAATTATGATACTGGAGGGAGCACCATTATGGCGCATCGTATCAAAACCGTCTATGTCATCCACCACTCACACACCGATATCGGCTACACCGACCTGCAGGAGCGCGTCATCGACACCCAGTCCGACTATATAAGGACCGTCCTGCGCATGATGTCGGATCCGGCCAACGCCGCGTTCCGCTGGAACTGCGAGACGCTGTTCTGCGTAGAGGAGTTCTTCAAGGAGGCCTCCGAGGAGGAAAAGCGCGCTTTCTTCGAGCTCGCGTCCTCCGGCCGGATAGGCCTCTCGGCGAACTACCTCAACTTCACCGACCTGGTCGACTGCGGAGTCTACCGCGAGCGGCTGCACCGCTGGCAGCAGCTCCTGGGCAACCACGGCGCGGCCATGCGCACGGCCATGATAGCGGACATCAACGGCATTTCCATGGGTTACCGGGACGCGATGCTGAGCGAGGGCGTGGAGTTCCTCTTCGCTAACATACACTGCCACCACGGCATGTACCCCCTCTACCAGAACCAGACCGCCTTCTGGTGGGAAAACGCCGCCGGGGAGCGCCTGCTGGTCTGGAACGGCGAGCACTATAACCTGGGCAATGTCCTGGGTTTCAAGCCCAACCGCACGGTCAATTTCATGATGCGCAATCACCTGGGCGGGGCGGCGATGCCGGCCGACCCGGTAGACACCCTCTCCCGCAACCTGGACGAATATCTCTCCCTCTGCGAGGACAACGGATACGGCTATGATTTCATCGTCGCCGCCGTCTCCGGTGTGTTCAGCGACAACGCGCCCCCGGAGCCAGAAATACTCCGCACTATCGAGAAGTACAACCGCCGCTGCGGCGATGTAGAGGTCAGGATGGTCTCGCTCCAGGAGCTCTATGCCGCCATACTACCTAGGCTCTCCGGCGCCCCCGTCTACCGCGGCGACCTCACCGACTGGTGGGCCAACGGGGCGGGCAGCACCCCCTACGCCGTGAAGCACTACAGGGATGCCCTGCACCGCTATCAGCTCTGCCGCAGGCTCGACCCCCGCGCGGCCGAAAAGTATCCCGCCCGCGCCGCGGCCTTTGAGGACGCCGCGCTGCTCTATGCCGAGCACACCTGGGGCCATTCCTCGACGATAACGAACCCCTACGATACAATGGTACTCAATCTGGACATGCGAAAGAACAGCTACGCCTCCTCGGCGCACGAGTCCGCCTCTCGCATACTCGACCGCATAGCCGCGGAGAAGGGGGATATTCTCCGCTACTACAGCACCTCCGGCATGATAAAAGCCTGCAATGTCACCTCGCTCGAGGGGCCCCAGCTCGTCGAGTTCTACATAGAGAGCCCCGTCCTCGCCCGCGCGGAGATAGCCTGCGATGACGGCCGCCGCCTCACCTGCCAGGTCTCCGCCCACCCCAGAGGCCGCAAAATCAGCTTTGTGGACACCTTTGCCCCGCACGAGGAGAAGAGCTATTCCTACCGCGAGCTCCCCCCTCTGAATCAAACCCTCAACAGCCGCAAATGCTATGTTGGGGCCGAGCGGATACGCGACATCGTCAACGACTACGACAGCGTCACCTACCGCCTGCCCTACGGCTTTGAGAACCGCCACTTCAGTCTCTCCTACCGTGTGCACGAGGGCGTCACGTCCTTCGTGGACAAGTCCTCCGGACGCGATCTCGCCGCCGGCTGCGTCGCGCCCTTCTTCACACCCATCTATGAGCGCACCCCGATAGCTATAGAGAACCCGGAGTTCCCCTGCCGCGAGGAGCAGGAGCGCCGCATAATCGGCCGCAACATCCGCGGCAAACACGCCCGGCTCTACACCGGCGAGCTCGAGGATGTAAGCTGCGTGGAGCACGGCGAGGTCTTTACGGAGCTCCGGCTGCGCTACAGCCTCCCCGGCACTGTCAGGGCCGACGTATTCATAAAGCTCTATGAGGAGCTGCCGCGCGTGGACTTCCGCCTGCAGCTCGGAAAGACCCTCTCGTCCGATATTGAGAGCGTGTTCCTGCCCCTCGGCGCGGCGCAGGATGGTGAGAGCCTGTATCTGCGCAAGGGCGCGGAGGCCTTCCGCCCGGGCGTGGACCAGCTCCCCGGCACCTGCATGGAGTATTACATGTCCGACGACGGCCTGGCCTTTGTCTCGCCCCGGGGCAGCGTGCTGGTCGCCGCGCACGACACACCGCTCATATACATGGGTGAGATGCGGCATCACCCCATCCTTCTGTGCGACGGCAAGCCGGAAAACAACCTCCGTCCCGTCTACTCCTGGCTGATGAACAACTGCTGGGAGACCAATTTCAAACTGGACCTCTCCGGCTTTGGGGAGTACTGCTACAGCCTGTATCTCAGCGGCCTGAGCGTCGGAGAGGAGGCCATGGACGAGCTGCGCGAGCGCCGGTTCGACCCATACGTCATCGTGACCGAGTAGGTCCGGCTCCCTGGGGAACAAACGCGCGCTTTTTCCTGTCAAATATGCGGGCGGCCTGGAATCGACAGCGCCGCCGTGATATAATAATGCGTACTGAACAGAGCCCAGGCCTTGAAATCCAAGGCTTTCAAGGCCAAGCTGTTTTGTTCAAGTGCAGGGCTTTTGAGCGGAATCGCTCAAAAACCTTGCGCCATCCCTCGATATGTTGTGCCGCATCAGGGGATATACGCATTGAAACAGTGACTGAATTTCATAAAAACGGCTCAAAATGCCGTTTCGATGAAATTGCGCGGCAGCCGCGCGAATAAACCATGTCGCAGTTTATTCAGCAGACATTATAACAGGCATATTAAGATTGGGTTTGGAGGTAACAAGATGAAAAAGCGTATAGTTTCCCTTCTGCTGTCCCTCTCGCTGCTGCTGGCCATGGCCGCCTGCGGCCAGGCCGCGCCCGAAGCCTCCGCCTCACCCAGCGCGCCCCCCTCCCCCACCGCAGAACCCACGCCCAGCCCCTCTGCCACTGCCGTGCCGCTCTCGGAGGACGCGGGCCCCGTAGTCGTCTCGTTTTCCTACAAAAGCGAGATGCGGGACAAGGACGGCATTCTTATTCTGACGGTCCGGTCGGCCATCCCCAGTGTCCGCATCTCCGGCAACGATGACGCCGCCGCGAAAATCGAGGAGTCCCTCAGCGAGCTGCTGGTCGTCTCCGAGGAAAAAATACAGGAATATCAGGAATTGGCCGAGGACGACTATGACCTGCTCACAGACGAGACCAGGCCGCTCTGGGGCGGATATTTCCTCTTCAACACCGCCTCGGCCGTCCGAGCCGACAGCGAGATGCTCAGCGTCAAATGCTCCGTCTTTGACTTTGCCGGCGGCATTCAGGGGGCATATAACGACTGCGGCGCCACCTTTGATGTGAGTACGGGCGAGCGCCTCAGCGCCTCTGACCTCACCGGCGACTACGCCGCGCTGAAATCCGCCGTCCGCGAGCGGATAATGGGAGAGCTGAGCGGCGACAGCCGGTATTTCGACGTTGAACCCTTTGCCGAGGGCGTGCTGGACGGCGACCAGTGGTATTTCGACGAGAACGGACTGACCGTCTTTGCAAACACCTACGAGATAGCAACTTTCAACGAGGGCCAAGTTGAGTTCCACTTCAGCTATGAGGAGCTCGAGGGGCTGATTGACGAGCGTTGGCTGCCGGATGACGGCCACGCCGGAACCCTGTCCATCTCTTTCGAAAATCCAGATTTTGAGCTTGCGGGGGAGCTGTCGCTCGACAGCGGCGCGGACACCTGGTATCTCCTCAGCTCCGCCGACCTCGACACTCTCAAACTCAACCGCGTCGAGATGTCGGAGGACGGCTCATGGCTCCTGGGAGAGGAGCTCGCCTCCTACAGCGAGCTGCCGGCCGGCTCCGCCATCGCCGTCACCGCCTGGTTCATGGACATGCCCCTGCTGGCCGTGACCGCCGGCGAGAGCTCCTATCTCATCGCCCAGAGCGGCAGGGACACTTCTTTGCTGCTCATCCCTGTCGAATTTGGCGGATAAATGCCACATTTTCCCCCCCTGTTCAGGGGCCGCATAACCCAAAAACAGGGCGGCGAGCTCGGCTCGCCGCCCTGTCTTTTGCTCTTCACGCGCCCTATTCCCCGGAGCGCGCGGATTTCCCTATCTCCAGGCCGCGCCTGAACGCCGCCTCGTTTATTGGATTCATCTCAGGCCGCTTCGCACCCAGCTTTTTAAACGCCGTCTGCAGGACATTCTCCGCAGGGAGCAGATCCGTATAGCCGATTATGGCTCCCACGATGACCAGGTTCAGGACTTTGGGGTTGCCAAGCTCATAGGCAATGGCGCCCGCGTCGACCTTCACAACGTTTATATCCGTGCGCCCAATGTCGTGAGTCACGACCGAGCTGTTCACGAACACCGTCCCTCCCGGCACCACCGCATCCCTGAAACGCTCCAGAGAGGGGTCATTCAGGACCACCAGGTAGTCCGCCCGGCTTACTTTGGGCGCCCCCACGGGCTCATCGGAGATGACCACATAGCAGTTGGCCGTCCCTCCGCGCATCTCGGCCCCGTAGGAGGGAAAGAAGGTCACGTACCTGTCCGTGGTCTCACAGGCCGTATAGCACAGGAGCTGCCCGGCGACCATCACGCCCTGGCCACCGAATCCGGCGATAATTATGCTCTTTTCCATACCGGCCACCTCACTTCGCGCGAAATTCGCCCAGAGGGAATTCCTTCAGGACCGTGTTGTGTATGTAGTCGAGGGACTCCGCCGGGCTCATCCCCCAGTTTGTCGGGCAGTTTGAGACGAATTCCACGAAGGAAAAGCCCTTGCCCTCTATCTGGCAGCGGAAAGCCTTCTTGACGGCCTCCTTGGCCTTTCGTACATTGGGCACGTCGGCGCAGGTCACGCGCGCGATATAGGCCGGGGCCTCCAGCTGGTTGAGAATCTCACACATGTGCAGCGGCGCCCCGTGCTCCCTGATATCCCTGCCGTAGGGCGTGGTGGTGGTCTTTGTACCAAGCAGCGTGGTGGGAGCCAGCTGGCCTCCGGTCATGCCATAGATACCGTTGTTCACGAAAATCACCGTGAAGTTCTCCCCGCGGTTGGCCGCGCTCATGGTCTCCGCGAGCCCTATCGCCGCCAAGTCACCGTCGCCCTGGTAGGTGAACACCAGCGTCTCCGGGCTGCAGCGTTTGAAGGAGCTCGCCACGGCGCAGGCCCTGCCGTGCGGGGCCGAGACGGTGTCTATATCAAAATATGTCACCACAAGCCCCCCGCAGCCCACTCCCTGGATGTAGCAGGCGTTGTCCACCATATTGAGCTCATCCAGCGCCTCGCAGACTATCTTGGAGACGCTCGAGTGCAGGCAGCCGGGGCAGAACCCGGTGACTGCCCCCTCAAATATTCCTGAGGGGCGGGAATACACTTTCTCCATCATTCTCTCCACCTCCTCAGTCTCTCATAAGGCCGCGCGCGGCCTCCATGATCTCGCTGCGGTCCAGTATGTCTCCCCCGGAGCTCAGCGCGTACGCGAAAGCGGTCCTGCCGTGTACGACGGCCTCCACGTCCGTGGCGAACTGGGCCGGTATGCTCATCTCCGCGCAGACTATGCCTCTAATCCTTGAAAAGTCCAGAGAATCGTACACCTTTGCCGGGAAGGGGTGCACCCGCCTGGGCCTTATCAGCCCGGCCCTTATGCCCTCTGCGCGCAGCAGCTTTACGGCCGACTTGGCTATGCGGCCGGAGATTCCGTAGGCCGTGACGACCACCTCCGCGTCCTCGAGCATGAACTCCTCGCAGTCGCACTCCTCCTCGCGCCACTTAGCGTACATAGCGGCGGCCTCCCGGTTCATGGCCTGCTGGCTGAGCCGCGTATCAAGTCCGGGCCCGCACATGACCTTGTGCTGCGCCCCGCCGCGCTTTCCGGTTGCGGCCCAGGTCTTGGAGGCCCTTATGGCCGCTATGCGCTCCTCCGACAGCGGCTCGGGCAGGGACACGGGCTCCATCATCGTGCCGGTGAAGCCGTCGAGCAGCAGCAGCACGGGGTTTGAATACCTGTCGGCCAGTTCGAAGGCCTCGGCGGTCATGTCCACCGCCTCCTGAAGTGTGGACGGCGAGAGCACGAGCATCTCGAAGCCGCCGTTGCCGCTGGCCTTTGTGGCCTGGAAATAGTCCTGCTGGGAGGGCTGGATAGTCCCGATACCGGGCCCACCGCGCTGGAAGTTGGCTATGACCACCGGGAGCCTTGCGCCCGCCATCCAGGATATGGCCTCGCTCTTGAGGGATATGCCGCAGCTGGAGGAGGATGTCATGGCCCTTACGCCGGCTGCGGCCGCGCCGTAGGTCATATTTGCCGAGGCAACCTCGCTCTCGCCCTGCAGAAACACCCCGCCCACCTGGGGCATACGGCGCGCGAAATACTCCGGCACCTCGTTCTGGGGCGTTATGGGGTAGCCGGCAAAGAACCTGCAGCCAGCGCGCACCGCCGCCTCGGCTATGGCCTCGCTCCCCTTCATGAATACCCTGTCTGCCATGCTCACTTCGCCTCCCTGTAAACCGTTATGGCCGCGTCGGGACAGATCTGCGCGCACATCGCGCAGCCTATACAGTCCTCCGGATGCAGAGGGACGGCATATTGATAGCCCTTGGAATTTACGGCCTCAGTGGTCCCTAGGACCTTCTTGGGGCAGGTGATTATGCAGTACCGGCAGCTCTTACATGCCTCGGTGTATATCTCCACCCTGCCTTTCGCCATACGTATCACTCCTTCTTTCTTTTTCCCACTCCCGGGCGGTCCATCCACTCGGGCAGCGTATAAAGCCTTATCGGCAGCACGGGGAGCCCGGCCCTCCCGCGCAGCTCCTCTGCCAGCCCCTCCTCGGCACAGACAAACGCCGCTGGCCTTTCCGGCAGGAGGTCCTTCAGCCTCTCGAGGCCGTCGAGTATGTCCGTGGCGCGTGTCCCGCTCCCGAAGTTCGGGTTTGCCACCACCTCTGCCCCGCCGCCGAGGCGCGCGGCCCCCAGCACCCGGCGCATGGTCTCGTCGATGTCCCCCCTCGTGCCCGACCAGGGCCTGTAGGGGTTCACGATGTACAGCACAAGCGTCTCAGGTCCGTTCAGGAATTCTGAAAACTGCCCTATCATGTGCGAGCCATAGGCCCCGCCCCCGACATCCAGCACGACCGCGCTGTCCGGGTCGGCGAGTCTCTCGGCCACGGCCGGCGCCACCGTGGGGGCGTCCATATACTGCTCCTGGCAGTGGAGCGTAACCCCGCCGGCGAGCAGCACACCGGCCGCGCCGCGCGCCCGGAACAGCGGCTTTGTCTGGTCCATGTCGAAGAGATGCACCGCCCGTTTTCCGCCGCGCGCCATGTGGAGGGCCAGGTTTATCGCGACCTCCGTCTTGCCGGAGCCCGCCTCACCTGTCAGCACGAAATTCTTCCGCTTCCCATTGAGCCTTTCGGCTATTTCTGCGTACATAAAGTCCTCATTTCAGCCGTTTTGTTTATGATACTATACCGAATTATCAAAAACAAGGGCAAATCGTTAAAGACTAAATCGCCAAAGAGCGCCCCCGCGCATAAAAAAATCCCCGGGGAATATCCCCGGGGTTCAAAGAATTATCTCAGATGTTCTCGCAGTTGTGCCAGACGTTCTGCACGTCGTCGTTGTCCTCGAACATGTCGAGCATGCGCTGCATGTTCTTGATGTCCTTTTCGTCCGAGAGCGTGATGTAGTTCTGCGGCACCATCTCCGTCTGTGCGGAGAGCAGGCTGTAGCCATGCTCGGTCAGGTAGTCGGCCACCGCCGCCACATCGTCCGGCTCGGTGTATACCTGATACACTTCTCCGTCGGCCTCCATGTCCGCCGCGCCGGCCTCAAGGGCATCTTCGAGCATCTTGTCCTCGTCTATCTCCTCGTCCTCGTTGTTGACGACAATGACGCCCTTCTTGTCAAAACTCCAGCTGACACATCCCGCCTGGCCCATGTTGCCGTTGTTCTTGTCGAAGGCGTGCCGGACGTCACTGGCCGTGCGGTTGCGGTTATCCGTCATGGCCTCGACTATTACGGCCACGCCGCTGGGTCCGTAGCCCTCGTAGGTTATGGACTCATAGTTGTCGGTGTTTCCGGAGCCCAGCGCACGCTCAATCGTGCGCTTTATATTGTCGTTGGGCATGTTGGCCGCCTTGGCCTTGGCTATGACCGCCGCCAGGCGCGAATTGTTGGCCGGATCTCCGCTGCCGCCCTCCTTGACGGCGACTATCATCTCTCTGGCTATCTTGGTGAAGGCCTGAGCCCTCTTGGCGTCCTGCGCCCCCTTCGTTTTCTGTATATTATGCCACTTGGAATGTCCAGACATTAAAACAACCCCTTGAGCTTGTGATTTGCCCAAACATTGTAGCACTATTGTGGCATATGCGCAAGAGCTATATGAGTTTTTTCCCGAAAATGCCTCCTATTTCACCGCCGGTATCAGCAGTACGGTCCCCGGCTCTATCTCCGCGTCCGTCAGGCCGTTGGCTGACGCGATGAGCCCGGCCGTGGAGTGATACCTCTTCCCCAGGGCCCAGAGCGTGTCGCCCGCCGCTGCCCTGACCGCCGTCACGGACGGCCTGAGAGAAGTGTCAGCCTCGCCTCCGTCCGAGAGCGAAGCTATCTGCTGGGCGTTTCCCCTGCGCGCCGCCGCCAGCTCGAAGTCCAGCGTGACCCTCAGCTCCAGTCCCCCGGAGGCCGGCGCCGCAAAGCCCTCCGCCGAGGCGGTGCGCACCATTGCCGCGTACTCTCCCTCGCCCAGTTCCGCCCTTGTGGAGGCCGTCAGCCTGGCGGAGGCGGAGCAGAGTTCCCCGTCCGGCGAGCGGTACAGCACAGTCGCGCTCACGGGGCATCTCAGCTCCCCTCCCTCGCTCTCCGCCTCTCCCGGGCGCAGCAATACGCGCAGTACCTCCGCGCACGCCGGCGCGGCCTGCACATTCTCCCTCGCCTCGGCGCGCACCAGGCGGCGCCTCCTCTCGCTCACCAGGGCGAGTTCGGTCCTCTCGGTGACGAGCTCCCGGCTGTTGCAGTAGCAGTCCGTCAGCAGGCTGAGCCTCACGCTGTCGGACACCACCGCCTGCGACACCAGATGGTACTCCGCTGTTATCCCCCTCTCCCCTCCCGAGAGCGCGGAGAGGTCCACATATTCGGCCGTGAGCAGGGTGTACACTGTGGCATCCGGCGCGGAGAGCTCGCTCTCGGTGTCCATCATCTGGGAAAACTCCGTCTCGAAGCTGGCCGAGCAGAGTTCCCCCGTCCCCTCTGCCTCGTAGAGCACAGCGAGACGCACGCTCCCGCCCATGATGAGCTTACTCCCCACGCTTCTCACGGCCCCGGGCGCCACCGTAACGGAGTGCCACAGGCACTCCGCGGCCGGCGGCATGCCCTCGAAGCGGTATTCATCCATCAGCGTAAAGGTCTTTTCCCTGACCGATGTGACAGGAGCGGCGGTTCTCGTCTCCACCAGTGTCTCTATCCCGGCCTCTTCGGCCTCCTCGACCCCGCAAACCGTCTCCAGCTCGCGTTGGGCATAGCATTCCACCCGCACGCTGAGCACCGCGCGTATCAAAAGCTTTCTCGGGTTCAATACCCGCGCCTCCATGCCGGTGACGCAGAGCATACACACCGCGGCGCAGTCCGCCGTAACACCCGGAGCATCCAGGCTCAGCGAAAACGGCACGGCGGCGGAGAGCCGGCGCACGGCGCCGCCCCCCTCCGGGGAGTAGAGCACCGTCGCGGCCACGCCGGCCGTGATGCTCACGCGCCCCTCCTGCACCTCCTTGGAGCGGATTATCGCCGTCCCCTCGGCGCAGAGCACGCGCTCAACATCCGGCATCGTGTCCGGCACGACCGTCTCCACCGCCTCCTCCGCCGGTGCGCAGTATTCAAATACCCTCTCATAGCACCCAAGACGCTCGCGCTTCATTGTCAGCTCCATAGAAATCTCCCCTTGTCCTTTTGGTACTCCAAATCTATGTCCCTATCCCCAATTATATTACCATCTGCATCTCAGCAGCCATACGCCGAAGCAGATAAGCGCGATCGCCAGAGCAAACCACCAGAAGCCCGGCGGGAGGATGAGCGCAAGGATGATCACCACACCGGCAATTATCACCAGGCACCCCAGCGAGCCGCCCCCATTCCGCCTGCCACGCCTCATTGCATCACCCCCTCTACACAGCGTATGCGCGCCGCGTGCGGATGTTACCACTTACCTTTTCTCCGTATCGGGGTCGGTTTTCCTGTGTGCATGCCTGGAAAATTTACATTCTCTTTACAAACTCGCTCTCTTTTTTCAACCATATTTCAGCTTCGGGCCTTAAAATGTACGTATTACAGAATGAAGGAGAACTCCTATGTACATAAAAAAGGGCATCATATCTCTGCTGGCCGCATCCGCGCTCGCGCTGTCGCTGGCCGCCTGCGGGGAGGAGAACACCACCGTTTCCATCGCCACCCCCGGGCCGGGATCCGTTGAAGAGACAGCGGACACCGGCATGACATATGAGGCGGAGCGCGTCATCTCCCTCAGCGACGGCGAAATAACCCTCGACGGGGAAGCCCTGGCCGGGGGGAGCGAGGGCAGCGTCACTCTCGGCAGCGAGATTGTCTACTATGAGGCCGGGATGGGCGGCGATTACGGCGAGGGCACGGCCGATGAGGAGCACGATGCCGAAGAGGCCGCGGCCCACACCGTCGTCACCATACGCGAGGCCGGGACCTACCGCCTCACCGGTACTCTGAGCCAGGGCCAGATCGCCGTGGACCTCGGCGAGGACGCGGAGGACGACCCCGAGGCCGTCGTGACGCTCATTCTCGACAACGTCTCCGTCACCTGCACCGTGGCACCGGCCCTCATTTTCTATAACGTCTACGAGTGCGGCAGCACGGACGAGGCCACAGCCGGCGCCGATGTGGACACCTCCGCCGCGGGCGCGAACGTTATTATCGCCGACGGCAGCGAAAACAACTTCACCGGCTCGCACGTCGCCCGCATTTACGAGCCGGGCACCACCAGCAAGCTGCACAAGTACGACGGCGCTTTTTACAGCAAGATGTCCATGAATGTCGGCGGCGAAGAGCTGGGCGACGGGGTGCTTAACATCTCCGGCGACAACGAGGGCCTGGACACCGAGCTGCACCTGACGATAAACGGCGGCGTCATCAACATAGAGGCCCAGAACGACGGCATCAACACCAACGAGGACAACATCTCCGTCACAACGGTAAACGGCGGCACGCTCAATATAAATGCGGGTCTCGGCTCCGAGGGCGACGGCATCGACTCCAACGGCTGGCTGGTCATAAACGGCGGCTACATCTACGCCAGCGCCTGTGCCGCTGGCGGCGACAGCGGCATAGACGCCAGCTATGAGATAGAGCTCAACGGCGGCACGGTCATCGCGCTCGGCAACATGTTCGACACCGTCTCCTCCGAATCCGCGCAGGAGTACCTGACGCTGACCCTCTCACAGGGCGTCACGGACGGCCAGAGCGTCGAGCTCCGCGGTTCTGACGGGAGCACCGTGTTCAGCTTTGAGGCGGCAAAAAGTGCGAGCATGATACTGCTCTCCGGCCCTGAGCTCTCCGCGGATGAGACCTACACCCTCACGGTGGACGGCGAGGAGCGCGAATACAGCGCCGAGGGCATGGCGGGCTTCCCCGGAGGCATGGGCGGCAGGCCCGGGGACATGGGCAGCTTTGCCATGGAGATACCCGAGGGGCTCGAGGACTGGCTCAACAGCGCCACAGACATCCCGGATGAGATCCGCGCCTGGCTGGAGGGCATAGTCGAGATGAACTCCGACATGCCCGACGGCGGGGATTTCGGCGGACGGGATTTCGGCGGCGAAACCCCGCCGGACAACGGAGGCGGGACACCGCCCGAGGACGGGCAGCAGCCCGCGGATGACGGGCAGGGCGCGGACGGCGGCTCGCTCTGAGCGGAGGTTATGCAAAAAGCGCGGCGGGTAAAATCCGCCGCGCTTTTTGCGCCATTCACTCAGGCCCTGTGCCCTCCGGGCACGGACCGCTGGAGGGATATCTCATAGAGCCGCTCATAGCTTCTATATCTCGATGGGGCTATTCTCCCCGCCTCCAGCGCCTCCCTGACGGCGCAGTCCGGCTC